>CAMJJZ010000076.1 GCA_946406275.1 uncultured Bacteroidales bacterium
ACCATGTTCCAGGCGGCGCGGGAGGCGCGCTGGGAGTGGGAGGCGTTCATTTTGCCGAAGTTCCACTTGACGCCGAAGAGGATGTAGCGGCCCATGACGAGGCGGTAGGTGTCTTCCTGGTAGTTGGCGGTGACGGAGTGGGTGAGGGTGCGGGTCTGGTCAAGGATGTCGTGGAGCGTGAGGCTCAGGGTGAAGGCGCCCACGTTCTTTGTAACGTCTGCATTCCATTGCCATTCCGGCTGGCCGTAGCCCTCTGCATAGCCGGTGTAGAACACGTAAGAGAGGTCTGAGCCAAGCTCAAACTCATGCTTGGTAGTATATGAGCCTCTTGCCTGGATACGCGTATCCAAGGTGTTCATGTTGATGCTGGGGTCAAGGGAATAGCGGCTGATAAGGCCATCCGCATCGGCCCCGATGGTAAACCAATACCGGTCCTGATTGTACTTGAGGGAGAAGCCGGCGTAGGGGCCTATGCTGCGCGTCTTACTTTCCTGGAAGCCGCTCTGACCGCCGTAGAAGCGGTCTCCGGAGGAGTTGCCCCAGAACCCGGACATGAAGTTGGAATAGTCGAACGTGGTCTTGTCCAGGCCCGCCAGAGTGGTCTTTGACTGGTAGCTTACGGACGAGTTATATGTCAGATATGCTTCCAGGGTCAGGGACCAGTTCTTTTTGGCGTCCAAGGGGGTCGTGTAATCCAAGTACAGACTGCTGGCTATACCGGGTTTAGTTGCATTCACAGGAATGGAGTAAAGGATTCCGTCAGAGTCGTACCAGGTGGCGTAACTGATGGGATTGGTGTTCACCTGGCCAGTCAGATAGACCATCAGGGTGGAAAACTTTTCCTTGTTGTTCCGGTTCCAGTTGCCGGAGAAATATGTCATTGTGTACGGCTTCAGGTATATGTTGCCCAGGCTCAGGCGGGAAGGGTCCGCGATGTTAAGTACCGGCAGCAGTCTGTCCGCTCCGGGACGATTGGCATAGCCACTCACGGAGAAGTTAAAGCGGTCGTTGTCCTTTTTGTGCTGCAGGCGCATGGTTGGCGTCACGTTCCAGAGCCACTCGTCCTTGCCGGTGGTCTGCTCAACGCCATAGCTCTTGGAGAAGACCTCGTTCAGGGTACCCATAGCACGGGCTCCCAGGGTGATCCAGCTCTGTTCTCCTAACGTATACTGGGCCGTGAGATCGTACTGCTGGCGGAAGTAATCGGTCCGGCTCTCGGAGGAATAGTAGGCGTTGGGGGTGCCGCCCTCGAAGGCGTCGCGGACGTTGGAGCGCTGGGAAAGCGTGTAATCCGCCACCGCGGAGAGGGTCCATTTTTCGCCGATGGGTTCCGTGTAGCGGACGTCGCCGGAGAATCCGCGGGAATAGCCGTCGGACTGGTACTGAAGGCTGCGGGAATTGGTTCCGGTGCCTGTTTTCAGGACGGACTGCTCACTGCTTTCCCCGCTGCTCACGCCGTAGCTTCCGTCAATATCGAACCTGATGCTGCGGTTCTTCTTTCCCCAGAGGTCACGGAAGATGACGTCGGCGTCGAAATCGGCATTCTTGCTGGTGGAGAGGCTGTGGGAGGAGTTTTCCGAACTGTTCACGAAGGTGCCTTCGCGGAGGGTTTCCGACTTGCCGCCGGCAAAGCCGTTGGTGTTGCCGTAGCGGAAGCTGGGGTTCACGTGGAACCATACGTTGCCCTTCTCTTTCTTGAATTCAACGTCGGCGTTCAGGGACGTGGCGTACTGCTTTCCCGCTTCTTCTGTGGACGATTGCAGGTTACCGTCGTCCTGCCAGGTGGTCCTGCTGGACTTGGTGCCGGAGTCCGTGTCCGAGTATTTGTAATTGGTGCTTACGGTGGTTTCCACGTCCTTTATGCGGGAGGTGTTGGCGTTGATTCCCAGCTGGGCGGCCTCCGACAGGCCCTGGCCCAGCGACGATGTCCTGTTTCCATCCTCGTCCCGGAACACCACTATCATACTGGAGTCGCTTATATTCTGGCCGTTGGCGATGACCGTGACCTGGTCCTTCTCTCCATAGGCCGATACCAGCGCGTTGGCGCTCCAGAGGAGGCCGCGGTCGTCCCGGAGGGGGTTGTCATCGTCCTTACTCACCAGGGTGGTGCCGCCTTTGAGGGCCGCGTTGCCGAACCAGCCTTTCTCGTATTCCTTCTTGAGGGCCACGTCCAGCACCTTCTCCCTCTGGCCGTCCTGGATGCCGGTGGCGCGGGTCTGTTCCGATTCCCTGTCGATGACGCGAATCTTGTCCACCACCGACGCCGGGAGGTTGTTAAGGGCCGTGCTCTGGTCGTTGAAGAAGAAGGTGCGGCCGCCCACGGTGAGTTTGTCTATTTCCTCGCCGTTGAACTTCACCTTGCCGTCCTCCGTGATTTCCATTCCCGGCATGCGCTGCAGAAGGTCCTTGAGCATGGCGTTGGCGCCCACTCGGAAGGACGATGCGTTAAATTCTATTGTGTCCTTCTTTATAACGATGGGGTTACCAACGTCCGTAACTACGGCCGCCTGGAGGAACTGATCGTCCACCTGCATACGGATGGTTCCCATGTCCACCTGACGCTCACGGAAATATTGTTCTTTGATAACAGGCTTGTACCCAAGCATTTCCACGTGGAAGGAATAGCTTCCATACGGGACTTCGTCCAGCTTGGCCTCGCCTTTAGCGTCCGTGAGGGTGAAGTTGGTGATGGTGGTGTCCTTGGACGGTATCACGTATACCGATGCAAAGGACACGGGCTCGTTTGTGAGAGAGTCAAGGACGGTAGTCTTGATCTCACTCATACGGCCCTGGAACATGTTCTCGTTGATTATAAATACCTGCGCCCTGGCGGGGAGACCAAGACACAGGATAAATGCCAATGCGGTAAGGATCTTCTTCATCATTTGCTTTTTGCTGCAACATCCGAGCCGGCTTCCATGAACAGCTCGGCCTTTATGTAAGCCACTCTTCCGGCGGCGAATTCATAGGCCCTGGAGTCCTTATCGGCCACCGCAAGGAATTTATCATACCACGCCAAAGCCTGCTTGTAATCCTTCTTCATCTCATAGCAGTAGGCAATGGTGGAAAGGGCCGATGTGAACTTTGGATTATACTTGTAAGCCTCCTTGTAGTGCTCGATGGCCTTGTCCCAGGATTTCATGGTCTTATAGTATCCAAGACCGTACTGCTGATGGACACGGTACATGGTGGACGCATCCGGCTGAAGCATCTCCAGGGCCTTGTCCAACCAGGGTTTCACATCCTCCTCAAAGGGACGATAGTTCTCCGCCATCACCGCAGCTATGGAATAGGCAAGGTTCACGTCGCTGGAATCAATCTGCCATGCGGCAAGCAGTTCCCGCTCCGCCCTGTAAATCACCAGGGTGTGCCAGTAACTCTGGCCAAGATAGTAGTGGATCTGGTAGATATCGTTACCTATGTCTTCCTGCCTCTGAAACACTTGCACGGCATTCTCATAATCCCCCTTCCGGTAATGAGCCAGGCCCTTTAGCGGTGCCACGATGGCGTTGTCCGGATCCTCCTCCAGGAATGATTGGGCCTGGGCGATGGCTCCGTCATAGTCCTTGGCGTCTATCAGGATACCCACGGCCTTTGACACCACGTTGGCATTCCAGGGACGATATACCAGGGACCGCCTGTAGTAATACAGCGCGGAATCCGGCTTTTCCAGCTGGCGGAAAGCATCTCCGATGACGTTCAGTACTGCAGGAATAGTATCCAATTGCAGAACCTCCCGTCCTGCCTGGACACACTGTGCCCAGGCCTTGCAGCGGGAATAAATCTGCATATTGCGAATCCTGTAAAGTATATTGCCAGGGACGCGTGACGAAAGCAGGAAATAGGTCCCTGCCGCCGTCTCATAATCCCCGCTCTGGAAATGACAGTCCGCCAGCTCCGCCAGCACCTGCTCGTCAAACCCCTCCGGCGTCACCAGCTCCGACAACTTATCTATTGCCTCGTCAATCTTGTAAATACTCTTAAGATACCGCGCCTCCGCCAACACGGAGTCCCTATGCGTAGTCTGCGCTCCCAAAGGAACACAGACCAGCAAACACACTACTATTAATAACCGCTTCATCTAAGAATAATAATGTTCCAAGACAAAGATAAGAGTTTTTTTTTTAACAGTTAAATCCTGGGCTTCTGGATTACACGTATCACAAGGGAGATGAAGTACACGATGAGGCCGTAAAGGACGGGAATCATTGCCACCTTGCAGCCACCGCAGACAATAGCAGGGCTTACGTCGCCTATCATTTGCAGGGCATCAAAGATCTGCAGGAATCCCAGAAGGGTGCCGAACACGGCCACTACCAGTGCTCCGATTCCAATTTCTTTCACCCACTTGGGTGCCTTCCAGGCCGCCAGCAGAAGGGCAATGAGAAGAAGGGAGATCACAATCATTATTGCGGGACCGCCTTCTACGAACAGACGTGCGAGGGAAAAGTTTGCCCTCTCGATGGTTTCCGGGTGGGATACGCCCAGGGAATCCACAACATAGATGATTTCTTCTTTCATGACGATTACGATTTTTGGTTTGCTGCAAAGTTACGGCAAGAGGCGTCAATTCTCCAAAGTTGAATCCCACTGCAACATCGTCAAATCCCCCTGTAGGGCCATTTTACTTGCTCGCACCGCATAAAATACCTATTTTTGTACTGAAATGAGAACCATTCTGCGCGTTGCATACTGGCTTGCTGCCATTGCAGTTCTGGCAGCCATACTTGTGAGTCTGGACTACACGCTGGCCCAGGCGGTTCTCATAGGCCTAATGTTCTGCCCCTGCGCCCTGGCACTGGAGTTCCTAATGCCCAAGGCCAAGAAGACGATGGACAAAATCTATCTGTCGCTGGCGGTTCTTGTCACGGTAATTCTGCTGATTCTGGTTCTCCACCAGTTTGTCTGGACCACCATTACCCTGGGTTATGCACAACCATATAAAACGGTGGCGCCAATGTTAATCAATCCCGCATTCTTGGCACTGATTCTCACTGCGCTTTCCATCGGCGATTATTATTGGGCAAAATGGCTTTCCGGGCACTTCAAAGGCCAAAAACGCACAATCACATTCTTTTCTGAACGCAGGAGCGTCACGATCCCTGTTGAGGAGATTGCCTATATTGAATCAAATGACACAGAAGTCAGAATTGTCACCGTTACCGGCGATTCCTTCCGTAACAAAACCGGCATCACCCAGTGGGCTAATCTTCTTGGAGACGATTTTTTGAGGATACACCGATCCTATCTGGTAAACATTCCCATAGCCACGCAGGCGTCACCGGACTCGGTGACCGTGTGTGGAATTGAGTTGCCTGTGTCCAGGAAGTATAAGGATTCAGTACATTCAGTAATTAAAGATTCCGGGTCAAGCCCGGAATGACGGAAAGGGAGCCCGGAATGACGGAA
>CAMJJZ010000077.1 GCA_946406275.1 uncultured Bacteroidales bacterium
CCGGTAAAGGTGAAGGAAGAGCAGCCGGTACAGAAAAAGGAACGTCGTATTCCCGTGTGGGCCACGATACTTATTTGGGTTGCCGTGGTGGCGGTTGTGGCGCTCATTGCGCTGGCCGTGATTGGCCGCGTGGCGCCGGAGTGGCTGGATTATTACCTGTATTCGCCCGAGGAGTTGGAGATTCTGCGCAGCCTATGATACCTGTAGTCCGGGAAGGATACAAATTCCGTAGCGACATATGCCTGCCTTGTTACCAGACAGACCGTAACGGCCTCCTGAGGGTGACCGGTTTCATGGACCTTGCCCAGGAGATTGCATACTGGGCTGCGGAGGAACTGGGCTTCGGCTATACTTCACTTCACGTGCATCATACCGCCTGGGTGCTTTCCAGGATGCATCTGCGCTTTGAAAACCCCGCCGCCTGGCGTGACAACGTAAAGCTTTACACCTGGCACAAGGGCGCCGAAAGCCTGTTCTACCTCCGTGACTTCGACCTTCAGGACACCGCCGGCAACCACCTTGTACGCGGCACCAGTTCCTGGGTGGTGATGAATGAGGAAACCCGCCGTCTGGTACGCCCGGAAGACCTTGCCGGCCGCCTGAGCATGGAAGGCCCTGTGGACGATGCCATCGCAGAACCCGCCCCAAAAGTGGTCTTCCCCGGCGAGGGAGAGCCTGCTGGAGAACACATCGTCAGTTACTCCGACATTGATATTATCGGCCATACCAACAACGTTAGATATATGGTATGGGCACTGGACCACATTCCGGCGGAAGACGCCATGAAGCCGGTAAGTGACGTCTGGATAAATTTCAACAAAGAAACCACACTGGGAGACAGGATAGAACTCCGGCGCGTATTCAAGGACGATTCCTGGTACGTAGAGGGCATCTCCTCCGGCAAGTCCTGTTTCGTGGCAAAGATAGATTTCTGCTGATGTTCGACCTTTTTTACCCGGCAACCCCTGCACCCCTTTATCCAAAGCCGTCTGCAGACAATCCCGGCCGCCCTGCCGTGCCGGCTGGGGAAATGCTGCCCCTCATAGAGCCTGACGGCATAGTCTACGGCCAGGCGCCCCGCGCATGGTGCCACAGCGGCACCAGCGCCCTCCATCCGGTGGTTCACCTCCAGATCATGGACAGGGATGGCAACGTGTACCTCCAGAAGCGGTCCATGATAAAGAACCGCTGGCCGGGCAGGTGGGACATGGCCGTAGGCGGTCACGTATCGTACGGAGAAAGGATCCTTGAAACCCTGTACCGCGAGGCGGCGGAAGAACTTGGTCTCACCGAGTTTAATCCCTCATACTTAGATACTTACATCTTTGAAACCAAGCGGGACCGCGAACTTGTGGTAGTCTTCACCTTCATAGGCCACCCCAACCTAAATCCGGATAACGCAGAAGTCACGGAAGGCCGATGGTGGACCCAGGCGGAAATCGCCGCTTCCCTGGGCAAAAACGTCTTCACCCCCTCCTTCGAGGACGAGTTCTCCCGCATCCGCGAGAAACTCCTCGCTATGCTGTAGCACTGAGTGCAGCTGATGGTCCAAATAATGGGACATCAACCGCAAAAACGGCCTAAAATGCAGCTGATGGTCCAAATATTGGGACATCAACCGCAGTTGGGGAAAACATGGTGGCGGATAACGGCGGTTTTTGCTATATTTGCAGGAGTATGAGAAGATTATTGGCATTTATGGCGGTGGTGGCGGTGTTCACCGCCTGCAAGGAACAGAAGTATGAACCTACGTGGGAGTCTCTGTCACAGTATGGGGAGGCGGCGGAGTGGTTCAGGGATGCGAAGCTGGGGCTGTGGGCACATTGGGGGCCGCAGTGCCAGCCGGAGGACGGGGACTGGTATGCCCGCCTGATGTATCAGGAAGGGCAGAAGCAGGCGGCGGACCACAGGGCCAAGTACGGCCACCCTTCAGAGTTCGGATTCAAGGACGTCATACATATCTGGACCGCTGAGAACTGGGATCCGGAGGCAATCGTGGCAAAGTTCAAGCGCGCCGGGGCCAGGTATTTTGTGGCGATGGCAAACCACCACGACAACTTCGACCTCTGGGACAGCAGTCATCAGGAGTGGAACTCGGTGAACATCGGCCCGCATAAGAATATAATTGCCGGATGGGAGAAGGCGGCGCGGAAGGAAGGGCTGCCGTTTGGGGTGAGCGTGCATGCGTCCCACGCCTGGCTTTTCTACGACAGTTCCCAGGGGGCCGATACCTCCGGACCGTACGCCGGCGTCCCCTATGACGGCAAGCTCACCAAGGACGATGGCGCCGGAACCTGGTGGGAAGGCCTTGACCCTCAGGCGCTTTATGCTCAGGAGCATCCCGTGGCGCAGCAGTGGGGCTGGGAGTGGCAGGACACCGTTTCCGTGCCCTCGGAGGCCTATCGCCGGAACTTCCTGGACCGCACCCTGGAGCTCATGGACAAGTACAATCCGGACCTGGTCTATTTTGACGATACCGTACTCCCCTTCTGGCCCATCTCCGATGAAGGCCTGCAGCTAACAGCGCACCTTTACAACCGGAATCCCAACGCCGTGGTAACCGGAAAATGGCTTCAGGAAGAGCACAAAAGCGCCATTGTGTATGACGTTGAAAGGGGCGTTGTGGACGATATCCAGGCCAGGCCCTGGCAGACCTGCACCTGCCTTGGCCAGTGGCACTATGACCGCGGCCTGTATGAGCGCGACGGCTACGTGCCCGCTCCGGCGGTGATACGGATGCTAATAGACATAGTGAGTAAAAACGGCAACCTGCTGCTCTCCGTGCCCGTCCGCGCCGACGGAACCATCGACGAAAAAGAAGAGTCTATTCTGGACGATATGGCCGCGTGGCTTGACGTGAACGGCGAGGCCATTTACGGAACCAGGCCCTGGAAGGTGTTCGGCGAGGGTTCGGGCATACGATTCACCACAAAAGGCGATATCCTGTATGCACATATCCTGGAATGGCCGGCCGATGGCAATTCCATTGTCATAAAGTCACTAAACAAAGACGCCGAAGAAATCTCCGGCGTCAATATGCTTGGATACGACTCTCCTTTGGTGTTCTCGCTGTGCGATGACGGCCTGCAGATATCCCTGCCGGCCGTGCCGGACGATCATTTCCCGAAGGTCTTGTCCCTGGAGATAGCCACCAGGTAGGCCCTGAGGTCCTCCCAGCGGTAGTAAGGCCCGGAGACGGGCTGCGGGATTTCAACGCCGGGGATGAAGCACTCCGCGATGGTGCGCTCCACCTCGTTGTATAGCATTTTGACAAGGATTTCTCCCTTCTTGTTCTTATAGAAAGCCATCTGGAGGTTGGTGCACATAGGTACCACTTCCCAGAGGTAGTGGCCGTTCTTCCAGGCCTCTCCCATCTTGAAGCGGCGCCCCACGCCGTCCAGGCCAAGGAGGCCGGCGAGCGGCATTATGGCGCTGTCGTGACCGAAGCGGAGGTCTGCGGCAACGTTGCCGTACGTAATGGCCTTGTCCGCCCTGTTCACCATATCTTCAACCAGCCATTTCTGGGCCCAGATAGCGTTGTCTCCCCAGTCCGCGCAGTTGCCCATGGAGCCGTAGAGCTGCTCGTTGGAGTGCTTGGCCATTGCAAATAACTCGTCCTTGGTGAAGTACTTATAAAGGTCCAGACCGTCAACTTCGTAATACAGGTCCTGGCAGTCCGCAAGTATGTAGAAGCAGTATCGGGCAAAGCGGACGGGGTCCTTCACTATCTCCTTGACTTCCGGAGAATCCACGAAGAAGGCCTTCATAATGCGGGACGGATCTATGAGCGCCCTGGCCAGGGAGTCGTTCAGGAAGTTCATGCGCTCCCTGTGCTGGTCCATACCATAATATGAATGGCACAGGAGTTCGAAGTACTTTTTGCCGGTGATGAAGTCGAATTCCAGCTTGGGAGCATCGCCCTTGAGGGCCGATGAGAAGTTGGCCATGCTTATTATGCAGCGCTGGATGTCCGACGATTGACAGTGCACGGCCTTATTGCCCTTGAAGGCTGGTTTGAAGCGCTGATACATGCGGTGAGCCACGCCCTGATGCTCCTTGCCGCCGCGAATTGTGAGCTGGCCGTCCATGCCCTGATGGGCTTCATACAGTACAGCAAGATCCTTGAATAAGGCTTTGCCTTCTTCCGTGAGAAGACCGGCTTCATCGGCCTTCTGCATATACTTGTATGCCTCCGTGCCGCCTCCGCCAATCTGCCTCCTGGATCCGTGACGACCGTAATGGCTCACGTAGAACGGCTTGTAACCGCCCGGCGCAGGCGTCTGCGGCCCAGGCGCCGCCTCATACGAATGGAAGCACCCGGCTATGCGGTCCAACTTACCCTCAAGGTCCGCCTCAAAGTCCTGGGCGTAAACGCTGATGGAGATAATAGCAGAAAGAAGTATAAGGAAGGCTTTTCTCATATAGATTCTATTATATATATGCAAATATAGAAAAATTTTGCAGACTTGGGAAAAATTGCTACCTTTGTGCCCGTGAACGAGATAGAGGACGACGGTCCCCTATCTTTTTTATATAGATTCCCGGAACAAGTCCGAGAATGACGAAGAAAAAATTATGAACAAAGAACAGATTATCAAGGCCGTGGAGACGGCGGTGGCTCAGAGGGGTTGCTTCCTGGTGGAGGTGACCGTGAGCAAGGACAATGACATCGAGATCATTATCGAGAAGGAAGAAGGCGTGGTGGACTGGGAGGACTGTGCAGCCATAGACAAGGTGATGCACGAGGCCTTTGACCAGGACGTGGAAGACTACGCTCTCACCGTGTCGTCGGCCGGTCTTGACAGGCCGTTCAAGGTGCTGAAGCAGTACCAGAAGGCTCTTGGCAGCAATGTAGACGTGTGGATGAAGGGCGGCAAGAAGGTCAAGGGCGTGCTCAAGGCCGCAAATGTGAAAGAGATTGTGGTTGATGACCAGACTATCGGCTTTGACGTCATCAACTCCGTGAGGCCTGTGGTTGATTTTAAATAACACTATAATACAATGGCAAAAGAAAAAGAGAAAGAAATCACCTTGATTGACGCTTTCAAGGATTTCAAGGAAGAGAAGAGCATCGACCGCCCCGTGATGCTGGGCGTTCTCAAGGATGTTTTCCTTACCCAGCTGGCCAAGACCTATGGCACCGCAGACAACTTCGACGTGATTATCAACGTGGACAAGGGAGACTGCGAAATCTACCAGAACTTCGAGGTAGTGGAAGAAGTCACGGATCCCGTTAAGGAAATCACCGTGGAGGAAATCGCTGCGG
>CAMJJZ010000078.1 GCA_946406275.1 uncultured Bacteroidales bacterium
TCAATCATAATTTTGCGTTTGAGTTTATTACTTACAATGTCTTTCACTCGCTATCTTGTGAATAGCTTGCAAATATAGCAATTTTTCATGTAATTCCGGCCCCTCATCCCTGAAATTGCCCGTTTTTGCGGACGGAAGCCTATGCCTACAGTAGCGCTGCGGTCTTGGCGGCCAGGCGGGCGTTGTTGAGGACGAGCTGGATGTTGGAGGCGAGGGAGTCGCCGCCGGTTATGTCCTTGATGCGGGCAAGGAGGAAGGGAGTGGTTTCCTTGCCGTGGATGCCCTGGGCGGCGGCTTCATCAAGAGCCTGAGAGATGGCGGCATTGATGCGGTCAGGGTCCATGGAGTATTCTTCCGGGATGGGGTTGGTTACCAGCATGCCGCCTTCAAGACCCATTTCCAATTTTGTGCGGAATGCAGCTGCCAGTTCTTCCGGTGTGTCAATTCTGTAATCCACTTTGAACCCGCTCCGGCGCGTGTAGAATGCCGGCAATTCCTCTGTACCATAGCCGATTACAGGAACGCCCTTGGTCTCAAGATATTCCAGCGTGAGCCCCAAGTCCAATATGGATTTGGCTCCGGCGCAGATTACCATCACTGGCGTCTTTGCCAGTTCCTCAAGGTCTGCCGATATGTCCATGGTGGTCTCAGCTCCGCGGTGTACTCCGCCGATGCCTCCGGTAGCGAACACCTTGATTCCGGCCATGGCGGCGATAATCATGGTGGTGGTAACTGTGGTGGCACCATCCTCTCCGCGTGCAACAAGTACCGGCAGGTCACGGCGGGAAGCTTTGATCACGTCCCGGCCCTTGCGGCCAAGAAACTCAATCTGGTCCTTGGTGAGTCCAGTCTTGAGCCGTCCGCCTATTACTGCAATGGTTGCCGGCACGGCGCCACCATCCCGTATGGTCTGCTCCACCCGGAGCGCCGTCTCAACGTTCTGGGGATACGGCATACCATGGGAGATGATGGTGGATTCCAGCGCAACAACGGGTTTGCTATTAGCCAGTGCTTCAGCTACTTCCGGGCTCAGGTCAAGGTACTTGTTCATATGTTCAGATACTTTATTACTTCACTCACGGCGTCCGGGCTCTCCACTGCACAGCGTGCACATACAAGGCCGATTCTTGCCGATTCCTCCACCGTGGCGGCAGGTCCGGCATGGACTATTCCGGCCAGAAGGGCATCGCCCCCGCCGGTGACATTTTTTACGGTGCAAGGCAGCGCCGGGAACTTGTAAATATGTTCGTTGGCATGGACTCGGAGGCCATCGGCACCAAGGCTTACATAGAGGCGGTCAACTCCGGCAATGCCTTCCAACAGGCTATATTCCAGCGCATTGCACTTGAGGGCGAAGACGTTCTTTTTAAGCGAGAGTTCCATTGCTTCCGCTATGCGTCCGGCCTTGGCAACGGACACCGCATCAAGGTATAGCGGTTTCCGGCAGTTGTCGATGAGCCACGCCAGAGCCCGGGGCGAAAGGTTTGAATCTGCGACTACGGCATCGGCCTCATAAATGGCCTGGACTCTACGGGAAAGCCAGGCGGAATCCATGCTCTCCGTTGCGGACATATCGGCCACGCCGCCAAGTAGTTCGCCATTGGCGTCATTGATGGAGACGAAGAAGGAATTGGTGCCCTCGGAGGCAATCTCCGCGTATTTTGTGCCGATGCCCATCTCCTTGCACGCCGTCTCAATGACCGGGCCGAAGACACCGCCGCCGAAGATGGTAACCAATTGAACATCGTCCCCCAACAGAGCCAGGTTGTGGGCAATGTTGCGACCTACGCCGCCCCAGCTTACATGCACCCGTCCGGGATTGGAATCCCCGGCCCGGAATGCGCCCGCCGTGGTGGCCGTCACGTCAACGTTTGCCCCGCCTATGACACAAACTCTCATAAACTTGCCTTTAGGTATACAAATATAACTCTTTTTCCCATTACCGCCCCGCCGCTATCCCTGAAAATGGCATATATTTCGGACGGGGTGACGTACGTCACCTGAAAGTGAGGGGACCTGCAGCGCAAATCGGCCTCACAGGGCGTATAGTGACGCAGGTCCCCCGGATAAAAGGTGACGTACGTCACCCGGAGGGGAAAGCTAGAAGGAATAGCCTAGTTTGAGGCCGGCGTTGGCGTAGCCGGCGCCCACTTCGCCGTGGAGGGAGACCCAGGTGGATTTGGTGTTGGTGTCAGAGAGCCTCACGCGGAAACCGGCTTCCGCGGACAGGTACTGAGGGAACATTTCGTACGGATACTCAAGGAGGTCTATGCCTGCCGACAGGCCCAGATAGGGCGAGACCATGCCGCGGGTGATGCTCCAGCGAAAGTCGGCATACACTGGAAGTGAAGCCTCCGGTTTGTTAAACCAAACCAGGCCGGGAGCCACGCCGCCGCCAAGGAAAATGTGGCGTCCGAAATGTTTGCCCACTGTGGCCCGAACCCTTATGGCAGAAATCATAGGAACCGCCTCCAGTATTATTCCAAGGCCGGTCTGGGACGGATCTTTGCCTTTGGGACTATGCCACGGGGCGGTGCTGTTTACCATACTTCGGCCCATAACATAGACGGGTATTCCTGCTGCCAGGCATATAATGCCGCCGGCGGCAAAAATGGCTGCTCCGCTTAGGAGAATTGCCCCAAGCATATCGTCATACTCGTATGCCGGATTATAGGGTCTGGCCAGATCCACCAGAAGAAGCGCCCCGCCAACCACACCCAGGCCAAGACCTGTAATGCAAGCTGACGCCCCAAAAACTGACAATGCACCTCCTATGTTCTCGCCGCGGTAATCGTATTCTGCGGCCAGCGAATCGGGCTGGCTCACAACAGTTTGGGCGCATATCACTCCTGCAGTGCTGAAAGTCAGACACAGTATGAGCAATATGCGCCTTAACATTCTAATAATAAATTACTTCCCGGTGTATGCGCCGGCGAAGAGGATGGTGCCGGAGGTTTCCTCGGCAATGAGGTATGCGAAGGGATGGTCGCAGGTGAAATATACAGGAGGGTCTGCGGGCAAGGCGTTGCCTTCCATAGCCACTACGGTGACGGCTGCGGCCTCCGTTCCCCACTCAGCAACCGTGATACGGGCTTTCTGGATTACCTTGTCTATAAACGCCTGTACCTCAGGATCCTGGAACATGAGGTCAAACTGAGCATCGTCAGTGAAGGCATCCTTCACGCCAAGGGCTTTCAGGGCATCATTCAAGTTGAAACTGCTGGACGTCTCGAACTTGGGAAGACTGAGGATTATCTCGCGGGTCTTCATCTTGGACAGGATGTCCTTCCAGTCCAGAGTGGGGAAGTTTGCCGCAAAACCACTTATCTCTCCCTGCGGGAGGAGGATGTACATAGCGAACTTTCCGCTGGCGTAAGGAATCCTAAGTACCTGGAAATCATCCATATCGGCATATTGCCACCACCTTGACGTGTGCATCATGGGAACCTCTATGGCATCGCAGCCAACACCAGGGCGGAAGCCCTCGTTCCTGGTAAACTCACTGTCGAACAGCGGCTGTGCGCCCTCCGGCACCCAAGGGGCCTTGAAGTACAGCGCATTCATCAGAAAAGCCAGGGCGTTGGGATTGATCTGGTCTGCCTCCAGCATTTTGTCGATGAGGCCGTTGGTGTTACGGGAAGCCCAGTCGTTGATGCGGACGGCAACGGCGTCCGGATCGGCGAAGGACATGTTTTCCACGGCGGCGTAATAGGTGCTCTCAACCTTCTCCTTGAACGACGGCAGAAGCGGATATTTGTCGTTCACCAGTATGGCGTCCGCCAGCTGAAGCTTCACCTCCTTGTCCAGGGCCGGAAGTTCGTTAAGGAGCTTGTTGCAAAGGGAATTCAGTTTGCCGAGGTCATCCCCGAAGCCCAGCGCGGCCACAATCTGGTCCAGCGTTTTCCCGGAGGCACCGTTGGCCGTCATCCCCAGGGCGTACTGGAGGCTCAGCGGAGAGAACACGAAGCTCTTGCCACCCTGCTGAAGCAGAGGGAACAACTTGAACGTTAGAGAGTTCCCGGACTGGACCATGGCGGCTTCCTCGGCAGTGAGGCTTACCTTGGTAATCTGTTCAGTGGGCTGAGGGGAAGACATCTGGATGGGGTCTTTCACCTGAGGAGTCTCCGGATCGCAGCCTATGCACAATGCAAGTACAGCCGCAAGTATAATACTCTTTTTCATATTATTCAATTAATTACCACAATATGCGCCGGCGAAGAGGATGGTGCCGGAAGTTTTCTCCGCAATGAGGTAAGCGAAGGGGTGGTCGCAGATGAAATTTACGGGAGTTTCCTCAGGCAGACCGGCGGATTCCTTGGCCATGGCTACAACAGTAACGGCGGCGGCTTCCGTGCCCCACTCGGCAACGGAGATCCGGGCCTTCTGGATTACGTAATCGATGTGCGCCTCCAGGTCAGGGTCCTGGAACATGCGGTCGAACCGGGCGGAGCCGGTAAAGGCATACTTCACGCCGAGTTTCACAAGGGTTTGGTTGAGAAGGAAGCTGCTGGAAGTCTCGAACTTGGGTAGGGCCAGGTTCACCTCGCATCCCTTGAGATTGGAGCGGATTCCCTGCCAGTCCAGTTTGGGGAAGTCCTGCATAAGGGATGCGAAAGTATACTTTTCGGGCACGTTGTCCGGCTGGTCGCCAACATATTCACCCTCCGGCAGAAGGATATACATCGCGAATTTCCCGTTGGCGTAAGGGATTTCAAGGACACGGAAATTGCCGAAGTTAGCATAGTTAAGCCACCTCGAGGTGTGCATTGTAGGAACCGAAGTAGCCTCACATCCACCAAAATAGAAAGTCTGGTCCCATGTATCATTCTTCTCGAAAAGAGGTTTTCTGCCTTCAGGCACCCAGGGGGCCTTGAAGTATAGGGCATTCAGGAGGAAGGCGATGTCGTCCGGAGAGATGTCACCGGCGCCCAGCATCTTGCTGATGAGACCGTTGGTGTTTCGATTTGACCAGTCATTGATGCGGGCGGCAACGTTGGAGGGATCGTCAAAAGACATATTCTCCACGGCGGCGTAGTAAGTGCTTTCCACCTTCTCCTTGAACGAGGGAAGAAGAGGATACTGGTCGCTTACCAGGATGGCGTCCGCCAGTTTGAGTTTGACGCCGAGGTCCACCGCCGGGAGCTCGTTGAGGAGCTTGTTGCAGAGGGCGTTGAGGGCGTCGAGGTCCGTCCCGAATCCCAGTGCGTCCACAATCTGGTCCAGCGTTTCACCGGACGCAC
>CAMJJZ010000079.1 GCA_946406275.1 uncultured Bacteroidales bacterium
AATAAACTAAAACTAAACAATATGGGAGCATTTCACGCATACGACATCAGAGGTATCTACAATGTAGATTTTGACAAGGATGTAGCATATAAGGTGGGTTATTTCCTGCCGGAACTGCTTAAGGCAGACAAAGTGCTGGTGGGAAGGGACTGCCGCCTTTCCGGCCAAGAGATTCACGACTATCTTATTAAAGGTATCACAGACGCAGGGGCAGATGTGGACGATATTGGCTACAGCAGCACTCCGCTGGTATACTTCGGCACTGCGAACTACGGCTACAAGGCTTCCGTACAGATAACCGCATCACACAATCCCCGTGAGTACAACGGCATGAAGGTAAGCCGTGAGAATGCCCTTCCCGTGGGCCTGGACACTGGCCTTGGCCAGATAAAGCAGTGGATAGACGAAGGCCGTCCCACTCCCAAGGCCGCAAAGCCCGGCAAGGTAACTGAGATTGACATCAAGCCGGACTACCTCAAGTTCCTCATGAAGTTCAAGGGAGACTACTCCAACCTCAAGATAGCCTTCGACCTTTCCAACGGCATGAGCACCCTCTTTGCCAAGGAAGTGTATAAGGGAGAGGACGCCACCTTCCTGTTCGATGAAATGGACGGCAGCTTCCCCAACCACGAGCCCAATCCTCTGGTTCCCAAGAACGTGGAGCCCCTCAAGAAGCTGGTTGCAGACATCAAGGCCGACATCGGCGTCATTTATGACGGCGACGCAGACCGCGTGATGTTCGTGGACGATAAGGCCCGCTTCGTGGCTCCTGACCTGGTGGTAGCCCTCATGGCTCGCTACTTCTGCGACGAGCGCGGCGAAAAGAATCCCCGCGTGCTGCAGGAAATCCGCTCCAGCCTTGCCGTGGCAGAGGAACTCACCAAGAATTACAACGCAGAGGTCCATACCTGGCGCGTGGGCCGCGCATTCGCGGCTCCCAAGCTCCGTGAAATTGACGGTCTCTGGGGCGGCGAGCTCGCAGGCCACTACTATTTCAAGGACTTTTTCTACAGCGACAGCGGCATGCTTTCCAGCATCATCGTCCTCCGCATAGTGAGCGCCCTCAAGAAGAAGGGCATCAAGCTCTCCGACGAAATGGACCGCCTCACCGGCTATGAGAACTCCGGCGAGATAAACTATAAGGTAGAAGACAAGAAGGGCGCCATGGATGCCGTAAAGGCCTTCTTCGAGAAAGCGGAGAAGCCCACCAAGGTCATGGACTTCGACGGTTATCGTCTTGAATTCCCCGGCTGGTGGTTCAACATCCGTCCTTCCAACACGGAACCTTACCTCCGCTTTATATGCGAGGCCACTTCCAAGGAGCTCCTCAAGGAAAAGATAGCCCTGGCCGATAAGATTATCGTAGAGCAGTTTGGCGGCAAGAGATAGGATGAAAAAGATCCTGTCAGTAATTGCCCTGCTGTCCTGCACGGCGCTTTGGGCACAGGAAAGCAACCGGGAGGCGGATTCCCTCCGCTACCAGTTCGGACGCCAGAAAATCCTGTCCCAGACGCTTCGCAAAGGCACACCCTACGCGGACACCCTTGACACCGGCAACCCCGGCGTCAAGGTTGTCCTTTACAACAACGGCACATACCGTTTTGTAAAGGACCCCTCCGTGGTGGTCCGGGACAGCGTTTTCACAGAATACTGGGACACCCGTGCCGTTAATCCTTACAGGGAAGAACCGGAGAACCTGCCGGACCGCTTCAGCCTCTGGATAGTAGACACCCTGGATTCATACACCTGCCCGTATGTGACGCATCCCCGCTCCCTTTTTGGATACCGACACGGCCGCAGGCATCAGGGCATAGACCTCCCCTATCCTACCGGCACGCCCGTAGCGGCCGCTTTTGACGGCAGAGTGCGCATATCGGACTATGTTGGAGGCTACGGTAATCTGGTGGTGATACGCCACGCAAACGGCCTGGAAACCTTCTACGGACACCTGTCAAAGAGGGATGTGGAATCCGGAGACTGGGTTAGCGCCGGCGATATCATCGGCCTTGGAGGCTCCACCGGGCGTTCCACCGGGCCACACCTCCACTTCGAGACCCGCTACCGCGGCGCCGCCTTCGATCCCTCCTGGCTAATAGACTTTGAGACCGGCACCCTCCGTCACCGCCTGCTCAAGATACGCTCCTGGTACTTCAACCCCAACCAGCGCTACGTCCAGAGCATCGACGATGAGGACGAAATATTCCGCACCGATGAAGAAGACCGCATCCTTGCAGAGGAACAGGCCAAGAAGGAAGCCGCAGCCCGCGCCGCCGCAGAGGCCGCAGCCATGAAGTACCACACAATACGTTCCGGAGACACCCTCTCCGCCATCGCCAAGAAGTATCACACATCAGTTGCGGAAATCTGCCGCCTCAACGGCATCAAAGCAACCACGATACTACAGATTGGAAGACGACTGAGAGTCAGATAAACAATAATGGCCGGCCCAATTGGACCGGCCATTATTATTTGATGTAAGAAAGCTTACTGGGCCTCGTTTACGATGGCTTCCCACTTCTGGTATGCCTCCTGATACTCTGCGCCTTCAGCACGGAGCTGGAAGTTGAGCCTCTTGAGGAAGTCTGCGGCGGCAACCTTAACCTCAGGAATCTTGCTGCAGTTGTAGCAGGATTCGAAGGGCTGGATTGCGCTCTTGTAGATGTTGTCAAGCTTGGCCTTCAGTTCATCGTACTTCTTCCATTCGCGGACGTCGAGGGCGTTCATCTCGTCTACAAGGTCTTCTCCCTGCTTGAGGAGTGTGGTGCCAATTCCATAGAATGCCATGTCATAGTCCGGCTGGATTTCCAGGGCCTTGTTGTAAGCGGCATTGGCTTTCTCATAAGCCTTGATGCCGGTGTAGATGTTGCCTTCCACATAGTAGAGGGAAGCGTTGTCCGGCATGGCCTTCTTGGCCTCGTCCAGGAGCTCCACGATCTTCTCAGGATCTTCCTTGGTTGCAAGGTAGAGGTTGATGAGGTTTGTGAGGATGGGAGCGTTGTCCGGGAAAGCGGTGAGGCCGGTTGCCAGCAGGTTCTTTGCCTTGAGGGTATCCTTCTGGGCAAGGGCAATCTCTGACAGGGAGGCGTAAACGTTACCTTCCATGAAGTGACCGTTGGCGATGCACTTGTTGTAGTACTCCTCTGCACGGGCGTAATTCTTTACCTGGAGTGCAGTGAAAGCGGTGTTGTAGAAGGAGTCGTCGTTGCGCTCCTCACTGGGGGTGAGGATGGAGGCGTCTGCGGCGCCCTTGAACAGGTCAGATGCAAGTGCCATGTTGCCAAGGGAGTAGGCGTTGAATGCATCGTTATAGTATGCATCGACGATTTCCTTCATCTTGGGGGCGATGTCCTTATCCTTTCCGCCAAGCTCGAAAGCCTTGTGGTAAGCCTTTGCGGCCTCTCCAAGGATGTCTCCGGGAACGGAAGGCTTGGTAACGACCCACATCACAAGAAGGTCTGCCGCGTTGAAGTAAACGTCAACGTGGGAGTAGCTTACCTTTGTGAAGGTCTGGCCGTCGATGGCAACTTCCGCGGTGCCCTGGGGCTGCTCCTTGAACATCATGGAGAAGGTGGTGCGGTCGATACCCTGTGCAAGGTTTGCAGTAGGGTTGTTGTAAGCGGCGAGATAAGCCTTGCCAAGGTTCATCCAGGTGGCGGGCTTAACGTTCTTTTTAGCGTCCTGGGTTGCAGCGAGGGCCTTGTCTACGGCCTTCTGCATGTCTGCATCCGGTTTCTGCGCATAGGCGGCCACGAAGGTGCCAAGAAGCGCGAGAGTGAGTAAGAACTTTTTCATAGCTATTAATAAGTTAATAATTATTCTTCTGCGGGAGTGCCTTCTGCCGCCTGGCTTTCCTCTTCTTCAGAGTGTGCTACAACCGATATGGCTGCGATGGCGTCTCCATCCTTGATGTTAATGAGCTTTACGCCCTGAGTGGCACGTCCGGCAACACGTATTGTGCTGACAGGCATTCGGATTGTAAGGCCCGAGCGGCAGATAATCATGAGGTCGTCTTCGTCGGTGACGTTCTTTATGGCTACCAGCCGGCCCGTCTTTTCCGTGATGTTGAGGGTTCTCACACCCTTGGCACCGCGGGCGGTCTGACGGTAATCCTGAGGATCCGAGCGCTTTCCGAAACCGTTTTCGGAGACGGCCAGCACCTGGTGCTTTGCAGAGTCTTCCGCTTCCGGATCCTGGCTTACTACGCCAACCACATAATCACCTTCATCAAGATTGATGCCACGGACGCCGGTGGAGGTTCTGCCAAGCGGCCTGGCGTCTGATTCATCGAACCTTACGCACCTGCCTCCGTTGGCCGCAATCATGATGTTGCAGCGGCCGTTGGTAAGGATTGCTTCAAGGAGTTCATCGTCCTCACGGATGTTGATGGCGTTGACGCCGTTGGTGCGGGGACGGGAGTAAGCCTCGAGGGAAGTCTTCTTGATTACACCGTTACGGGTTACCATGACGATGTAGTTGTTATTGATGAAGTCCTCGTCCTTGAGGGTCTTGACATTGAGGTATGCGCGGACGCTGTCGTCGGGTTCTATCATGAGGATGTTCTGGATGGCGCGGCCCTTGGAGGTGCGGGTGCCTTCCGGAATCTCATAGACTTTGAGCCAGTAGCACCTGCCCTTCTGGGTGAACAGGAGCATCGTGCTGTGGGTGTTGGCTATGTAGATGTGTTCTATGAAGTCTTCGTCACGGGTGGCGCTGCCCTTCATGCCAACGCCGCCGCGGTTCTGGGTGCGGAACTCCGTGAGAGGAGTGCGCTTGATGTAGCCAAGGTGAGAGATTGTGATCACCTGGTCTTCGTCGGCATAGAAGTCCTCCGGGTTGAACTCGTCCTCCGCAAGGGTGATTTCCGTGCGGCGGGGATCTCCGTAGCGGGCCTTGAGGTCCGAGGTCTCCTCCTTCACTATCTTGAGCTGCTCCTCCACGGAACCGAGGACAATCTTGCAGTGCTCGATGAACTTCATAAGTTCGTCGTACTCGTTCTGGAGCTTTTCCCTTTCCAAGCCAACCAGCTGGCGCAGACGCATCTCTACGATTGCCGATGCCTGGGCCTCGGAGAACTGGTAGCGCTCCATGAGCATAGCCTTTGCCTCTTCTATGCTCTTGGTCTCATAGCGGATGATGTGGACTATCTCGTCGAT
>CAMJJZ010000080.1 GCA_946406275.1 uncultured Bacteroidales bacterium
TTAAAATAGCGGCCCGGAAATCCGGACCGCTACAATTAAGGTATTACTTCAAAGCAGAATTCAGCTATTGAGGTAGGGTCATGCCCGTAATCTCATTCTGTTTGAAGAGTCTGATTTCCAGTTTTCCACTACTGTCAACATCAAAGGTGCCGGTAAAGGAAAGCTTGGTTCCCTTAGGAAGTGCCTGTGAAGGTTTGAACCTTACATGGAGCGGGAAAGTACCCGTATCGTCCGAAATAGTTGTGATGAAGCTGCTCTTATCGGTAGGGGTAGTTGCTTCGAGGACCACATTCTCAAGTTTTACCCTGCGGTACATGAGGCCGTTCACGTCCGTGAAGCTTGCAAGCGTGCCGGTTACGGGCTTGGGCTGTTCCTCTGCAGGAGCGGCTGTAACCGTTGCGTATGTCTTGTCAAGCCAGTTGATTACCGGACGTCCGTCGCTACCCTTCTGGCACGTACCGGTAATGACGCCGGATATCTTGTCGCCCACTTTCAGGCCGGCGCCACCGGATTTATAATAACGGAGAGCACCGGATGCATCCTCAAGATACATATGATCCGTGCCAAGGATATAGTTCACATACAAGCCTTCGAAGACACCGGCAAAGCTGGCATTGGTTGTGGATTTGCACAGAGCCTGGATGTCACTCATGGTCATGACAGGAATGAGCCTGGTGATAGCCTTTTCCTCAAAAATCTTGACCTGTTTCTTCTCGTTGTAAGGGGTAACGATGGCAATCACGTCAAAGATGGAGCCTTTCTTGAAGCCCTTCTCAAGATTTACATTGGTGTAGAAGGCAATATTGTCTTCACCCTGGAAAATATTATACTCTCCCTTATTCTTAATATCATCAGCAGCATAAACGTTGGTGAGCTTGACCCTCTTGCTTATGAGACTGTTGAAGTTGGTAAGGACCTGGCCGATTGTCATTTCCGCCGGAGCAGGGACCTCTGCCTGACCAATAGTAATGTCTGTCTGGTTGTAAGAAAGATCTGAAATCTCAGGAAGGCCGTTGTAATTCTGCACTTTACCCTCAAAGTAGCCGGAGAGCTTGACTCCTGCCTGAAGACCGGTGTTGGACTTGTACAGAAGCATTGCCGATGTGGCATCCTCAAGGAAGATGTTGCTTCCGCTCACGTAAGTAACCACAATATCGTTCAGGATGCCCTTGAACTCTGCCTTTTCCTTATTGGTTTCAGGCATAAGGGCAACAAGGTCTGCCAGAGTGTAAACCTTAATAGGCATAGTGAAGCCGAGGGTGGCGGTGCCAATGGCATCATTGCCCAAAGTGGCATTCACAACAGCGCTGTATTCTGCGCCGGGAGTAAGGCTATCGGGATTGATAACAATCTCTGCAGTGCCTTCAGAGGCACCCTTGGCGATGGTAAGAGTTGCGGGAACAGTGAGACTGTTTTCAGGGAAGGTGGTCTTTGAGTCAAGGGCAAGATTAATGGTAATATCTTCCCTTGCAATGTGGTCTGAGGTAACCTTGAGGGCGGCCTTGAAATTATCGTCAAACTTCTCGGGGGCGGTGAAAGCATATTTCACCACGATGTCTGCCGTGCGGACAATCTTACCCTTTTCTGCATTGGGGTTCAGGGAGAGGGTATAGACGCCGTCCTTTTCAATCTTGAGGTTGTCTCCACCGGCCACTACGGAGAATTCGCCTTCTGTGGCGACTCCACCGAAGTTATCGTCCCAGCCACCGTCCTTGCGGAACTTGAACTCTTCACCGGCATATGCCTCAACGCCTTCCACGCTGTACCAGCCGTCTTTGCCTTCCGTGAGGACAAAGTCCTTATCCCAGCTGGTTCCGGACAGGGTACCGATGGCGGACCACTTACCATTGAGGTTCTTCCTGGAGTATTTGAGGACGATCTTCTGAACGCTCACTACACCATTCACCTCTGCTGCCAGAGATACCAGGTAATCAACACCTGCTTCAAGGGCGAGGCGGTCCTTGATTGCAACAGTTGCGGAGACTTCCTTTGCGCCAGCGGCAATCTGGATGGTCTTGGGATAATCCAGGTTGCTCTCCGGGAAATTGGATCCCTCTTCAAGGATAATGTTAACGGTCACATCCTGCTCCAAAGCCTTGTCTGCGACAACTTTGAAGTTTGCCTTCAGGTCTTTATTGAAGGCGGTGTCACCAATGAGTGTGTAATTCACAGGTACCTGAATCTGCTCTTCAGGCTCCTGGCACGCAGCAAAGCTCAATGCTGCTACGCCCAGTGTTAAAAGATACTTTATTAGTCTTTTCATGTGTGATTAAGTATTGGTTTAATTAGTGTTTCAATGTGGCATGTATTACAAAGTTATGAAATAATTATCATTTTTGAATAACAAAAATGCACAAAATACATATTACGGACTTTTTTTGTAACTTTGAGGCCTATGCCTAAACTGCTTCTCATTGACGGCCACGCGCTGGTGTTCAAGATGTACTATGCATTCCTGCGCAGGCCCATGATAAACTCCAAAGGGGCGGACATGTCCATCCTCTACGGATTCACCAAATACCTCCTGGAACTGTTCCAGAGGGAGGCACCCACGCACGTGGCGGTGGCCTTTGACCCTCCGGGAGGCACCTTCCGCAACCAGATGTACCCGGAGTACAAGGGCACAAGGCCGCCAACTCCGCAGCTCATCATAGACGCCCTTGAGCCCCTCACGGAACTGGTCAAGGCCATGAACATTCCCGTTGTCATGGTCCCTGGCTTCGAGGCGGACGATGTGCTTGGCTCCATAGCCACGCAGTACGGCGGGGAGAGCCTTGACGTGTTCATGCTCACCCCGGACAAGGACTACGGCCAGCTTATACGCCCTCACGTGTTCCAGCTCAAGCCCGGCAAAGCCGGCTCTGAGACGGAACTGGTTGGCGTGAGCCAGCTGTGTGAGAAGTGGGGCATACAGGACCCTTCGCAGGTGATAGACATGCTTGCCATTTGCGGAGACTCCGCGGACAATGTGCCCGGAGTAAAAGGCGTTGGAGAAGTTGGCGCGGCAAAGCTCATAGCCAAATACGGCACGCTGGAGAACATCTACGCCCATGTGGACGAGCTCTCCGAGAAGCAGGCCGCCATGTTCCGTGAAGCGGAACCCCACATGGCCCTCTCCAAGGCCCTCGTGACCATCAAAACGGACATGGAACTCCCCGTGACGCTTGATGACATGGCGTACACCGGCCAGTTCCAGCCGCGGCTCAGGGAGTTGTTCGATTTTTATGAGTTCTCCTCGTTAAAGCGCTTCCTGGAAGGCAGGATTGCTTTAGGGGAAAGCCAGCCGTTACGCGAAAATGACCTGTTTTGCGTAGAAGGTGGCTCAGCCGAGCCAGCCGTTACGCATTTTGAGCCCAAAACGTGTGACGTGTGGCAAATTGCCGCCAATAAACCTGGAACCATCGGCATTGTGACCATCGCGGAAGGCGACGGCATCTTTGCCCCGGTCAAAAGCGTCGTCATCTCCGACGGAGAAAACGCCGCTGTCATTGCCGGCGAAGACCGGCAATCCCTCAAAGCCCTCCTGGAGGACGATACCATTGAAAAATGCGGAGCAGACCTCAAGCGGCAGGCAAACCAGCTGCATCACGCCGGGATTGAGCTCAAGGGACGATGGAACGACGTAAAGCTCATGCATTACGTCACGGACCCGGAGCGCAGTCATGACCCCATCCAGCTAACCAAAACCCTCCTTGGAATAGACCTGGAGGCCGCTCCGGAGACCGCCTCCACCGGCTCGCTCTTTGACGATGAGCCGGAAGAGGACAACACCGCCCGCCTCAAGGAAGCCGCCGCCATGGTGCTGCTTTCCAATAAGCTCCGTGAGAACCTCCCTGACTTCTACGACAAGATGGAGGAGCCCCTTTCCAAGGTACTTGCAGGCATGGAAAGGGACGGCGTGAAGGTGGACCTTGGCCAGATCCGTGACTTTGCCGATGGCCTCCGCCGGGAAATCGCCATCCGCGAAGACCATATCCGGGAAATGGCCGGGGACCATACCCTTAATATATCGTCCCCAAAACAGGTGGGCGATCTCCTCTTCGACAAACTCAAGCTGGACCCCAAAGCCAAAAAGAGCTCCAGGGGGCAGTACAGCACGGACGAGGCCACGCTTCTGGAGATTGCGGACCGGCATCCCATCGTCAATGAAATACTGGAATTCCGGGCTGTCAAGAAGCTGCTGTCTACGTACATCGAGCCTTTCCCCTCCTATGTTTCCGAGGTCGATGGCCGGGTGCACACCACGTTCAACCAGGCCCTCACCGCAACGGGAAGGCTTTCCAGCTCCAACCCCAACCTGCAGAACATCCCCATCCGCACGGAAAGGGGCAAGGAAATACGCAAGGCATTCATTCCCGGGACGCCAGACGGGGTCATCGTCAGTGCCGATTACTCCCAGATAGAGCTCCGCATCATGGCGCACCTCAGCGGCGACGCCCACCTGCTGCAGGCCTTCCGGGACGGTGTTGATGTGCATGCCGCCACCGCTGCAAAGATATTTGGAATTCCTGTCTCCGAGGTCACGCGGGAGCAGCGAGGCATGGCCAAGACGGCCAACTTCGGGATCATGTACGGGATATCGTCCTTCGGACTGGCGCAGAGGCTGCAGCTTGGCCGGAAGGAAGCCAAGGCCCTGATTGACGGCTACTTCGAGAGTTTCCCCGCCATAAAGGATTTCATAGCCGGTAACGTGGAATTCGCACGGAAGAACGGATACGTTGAGACCCTCTTCGGAAGGCGCCGGTACCTCCCCGACATAAACGCCCGCAACGCCACCGTCCGTGCCCTGGCGGAGAGAAACGCCGTGAATGCGCCCATCCAGGGGACATCGGCCGATATAATAAAGCTGGCCATGATAGGCGTGGCCTCCCGCATGAAGGAAGCCGGCCTCAAGAGCCGCATGGTCCTCCAGATCCACGACGAACTCCTCTTCGACGCCCTCCCCTCCGAGGTCGAAACCCTGAAACAAATTGTGGTGGACGTCATGGAAAACGTCGTCCGCCTCAACGTCCCCCTCACCGTAGAATGCTCCTCCGGCAAAAACTGGCTGGAGGCCCACT
>CAMJJZ010000081.1 GCA_946406275.1 uncultured Bacteroidales bacterium
GAGACGATGAGATATGCCCTGTCCACGTTGGCGGCAATTATGTGCGCCTGGCGGGACAGGTTGGTGGAGCGGCGGATGACGTAGTTGTCCCTGGGGAGGATTTCCGTGATGGTGGCGGAGCCATCGTCCTCTATGCAGTAGCGGACGCGGTCCCCGACGGCTATGGGATTGGTGATTTCGCTGGCCTTGAGGCGGATCTTTCCGCGCAGGGTGGCCGGGAACACCTCCCATAAAGGAAGTGCCGACAGCAAATAATGGCTGCCGGCATTCTTCACTACCGTTGCTTCACCCTGGATCATTTGTTACGGGCGCCGGACTCTATGAGAGAGCGGATGTGGCCGCATAGATCCTGGTTGGAGATGAGGCTCTCCACCGTGCAGTGCATGCGGTAGCGCCAGTAGTAACGGGGGATTGCGGGGACGTTGATGCGCTCGTCGGCGGGGTCTCCGCCGTAGCGTACGTTGCCGTCCGTGGCAAGCCAGTCCTGCAGGGGCAGGATGGCCAGCATTGCCGGGGACTTGAGGTGCTGGGCAAGCACCAGGTCTGCCAGCCAGGGCTCGCAGAAGTAAGGGGCCTCGCCCTCGCAGTGGAGCATCTCGTTGTAGAAGCGCTGGCTTGCGGCGCGGTCCTCTTCCCACCAGGCGCGGAGGGTTGAGGTGTCGTGCGTGCCCGTTGCGCAGACGCACCAGTAAGGGTACTGGTCCGGGTTGGCAAAGAGATCCTTGGGATCCTTTGGCATGCGCTGGATTTCCAGGCTGAGGATGTTCTGGTCTTCCATCACCTCCGGAACGCAGGGCGGGATCATGCCCAGGTCTTCACCGCAGCAGAGCATGCCTGTGGAGTGTAGCAGGGCGGGGAGCTTGCTCATGGCGCTGTCTTTCCAGAACTGGTTGTGGCGGCGCCAGAAGAAGTCCTCGTGAAGCTGGTCGAAGCGTTTCTGCTGCCAGTCCGGGAGCGATGCGTAAAGCTTGGTGTTGTTGGCGGAGATGCGGGGATGCCAGTAGCCCTTCTGACGGGGATCTTCCACGAAGAGGACGTCCGTGCCCTCACCTTTGTGGGGATCGAATCCCATTGCCTTGAGCTCATCCTCAGGATAAGGCATGGCGGGGGAGAAGTGGCCCATGAGGCCGCTCTTATACTGTGAAGGGATCTCCCAGATGCGGAAGAAACCAAGGATATGGTCAATGCGGAAGGCGTCGAAGTACTCGCTCATCTTGCCCATGCGGGCCTTCCACCATGCGTAGCCGTCCTCCGCCATCTTTTCCCAGTTGTAAGTGGGGAAGCCCCAGTTCTGGCCGTCCGCGGAGAAGGCATCCGGCGGTGCGCCGGCCTGGCTGTCAAGGTGGAACAGCTCAGGATGCTGCCAGGCGTCCACGCTGGTGCGGCTTACGCCAATGGGGAGGTCTCCCTTGAGGGCCACGCCGTGAACGTGGGCATATGCCACGGCATCCTTGAGCTGGGCATCCAGAAGGTACTGCTCCCAGCAGTAGAAGCCAGTTTCGGAGGCGTGCTCTTTCACGAAGGCGTCGATCTTGGCCTTGGAATACGTGGAATACTCCTTCCACTCATGGAAGTCCGGAGTTCCGGTGACGTCGCGCAGCACATTGAACGCGGCATAAGGAACCAGCCATTCCGCATTTGCGGCCATAAATGCCTTGAAGGCGTCCGAAGCCATCTGCTCCTCTCCCTTGGAGGCGTAGAGCTTGCGGAGGTACTGGTCCTTGTAGTTGTTCACTTTCTCGTAGTCAATCTTGGCCTCTGCCTCAAGTTCCGCCTTCTTGGCCTTGTATCCGGCGTCCTTGCGTACTCCGGCGGCGGGAAGGTGGATGAACTGCGGGTGCAGGGCGAAGGAGCTGGATGCATTGTACGGGTAGGAATCCATCCAGGTGCGGGTCATGGTGGTGTCGTTGATGGGGAGGAGCTGGATTATGCTCTGGCCGGTCTTCACGGCAAAGTCCACCATCTTCTTTATGTCGTTGAACTCACCCACGCCGAAGCTGTCTTCCGTGCGCAGTGCGAATACCGGGACGGCCACGCCGGCGCCCCTCCACGGCAGGGTGGGGAAGCGGGGCTGAAAATCGGCAAGGACTATCTTGGTGCCGGTGGGCGGAACCTCCGCGAAGAAATGGTTGGGACCTTCTTCCCACAGGCGGATCTCTTTGGTCTTTGTATCGACGATGACGAACTTATACTCCACGGGCTCGTGGATGTTCAGGGACACGGACCACCAGGGGAAGCGGGCGTCCGTGAGGAGGGTGACCTTGTTCCAGTTGCCCAGGACCTTGCCGGTGCCTACGATGCCTACGGACTCATCGCTGCGGACTTCCGGGGCGGTGAGGGCGAATGTGACGTTGCCGTCGCTAAGGGATTCCTTGCGCATGTTACGGAACGATGCGCCGTCCGGCCTGCGGAAGATGACGTCGCTGAACGCGGAGCTGTAGAAGGCCGAGTTGGAAGGACGGCCCATCCAGCGGTTGCGGAGGATAACAAGGCCGCTTCCATGCACCACCAGCTGATGGGGGCGCCATTCTTTTTTGACCACGGCGCCGTCACGGACGACCTCGAAGCTGTATTTGTCCCCCAGGTGGATGTCCCTTCCGGTGAGCATGATCTGCCACAGTCCCCCAAAGGAATACTCCATGGGGATGTGACGTTTGCCTATTTTGAGCCTGAGGCTTTCTCCCCAGGCGGTCTGATACTGGATTTGTATACTGACGGTCATTTTGATAGTGTTATTTTTATCAAACAAATATACGGCTTTTTTCTTAACTTTGCACTCGTTATGGCAGACAACAATTGGAAAGACCGTCTGGGCGTGGTTTTCTCCACCAACCCGGATTTTCAGTATACAGTGAATGAGGAAGCGGAGGAGGCAACTCTTGAGCCGTGTAAGCAGAAACTCATTGTGGGCATAGACCGCCGCAACCGCGGCGGCAAGCAGGTCACGCTGGTGACCGGCTTCGTGGGCACGGCGGAGGATCTCAAAGAACTGGGCCGCACTCTCAAGACGCGCCTTGGCGTTGGCGGCAGCGCAAAGGACGGCGAGATAACCATCCAGGGAGATTTCCGTGACAAGGTAGTGGAAATTCTGAAATCTTTGGGATATAACGCAAAAAGAGGCAACTGATGACGGAGATCCCTCTATCGTTCAGCATACTGGTGCTGGTGTTCGTGGTGCTGATGATCCTGCTCCTCCCCACCTTCATGCAGTTGGTGCCTTATATCGCGGACAGCTTCCTTAGGGCCCGCGGCAGCTCCGCGCTGGAAAACAGCGTCCGCGTGAGCAGGGACCGCAACACCGTGGCCCTGGTGATGCTGCTGCCGGCTCAGCTTCTTATCTTCCGCTACAGGCTTTACAATCCTGATTTCCTGGCCTGGAAAGACGGCGACGCCAGGATATGGCTCATCGCCGCCGCATTCGGAGTGTATCTTTTGGTGAGGATTATAGTGTACGTGCTGCTCAAGCCGCGCCGCCGTTATGAGGCGTACCAGACCGCCCATCACGCGTCCTACACATTCTTTATCCTGATGGTTCTGCTGATGCTCCTTACCGCTGGCATCCTGTACATTTTCAGGGTCCCGGACAATGCGATAAGAACGGTATTATACGTAGAATGCATCACCATCTATTTCATTTTTTTGATTCGCAGATCACAAATTTTGTCATTGTCTTGCAATCATTTCCGAACTTTTTTGTACCTTTGCGCGCTTGAATTATTCCCCACGGCCGCGCTGATTGTTTCAGCGGTGTTGTTATAGCGCAGAGAGTTATTTAAAATGAGTATAAAGAATATCCTGGTATCTCAGAGCGCGCCTCGCGTTCTCACTCAGTATCAGACAGTAACGGAGAAGTTCGGCGTTCAGTTCAACTTCCGCCCGTTCTACAAGGTGGAGCCCCTTACATCCCGCGAGTTCCGTGCCCAGCGTATAAACATACTGGAATACACAGCAATTGTGTTCTCCTCACGTCACGCCATAGACGCATTCTTCTCCCTTGCGGAGGAACTCCGTTGCAAGATTCCGGAAACCATGAAGTACTTCTGCACCACGGAAGCCGTGGCAATGTACCTGCAGAAGCACATCGTGTACCGCAAGCGCAAGATCTTCTACGGCACCGGCACCCCGGACAGCGTGGTGGCCCTCATCGGCCCCAAGCACAAGGGGGAGAAGTTCCTCATCACCATGTCGGACTCCTCGTCGGCGGACAGCCTCACCAAGCTGTTCGACGCCGCCAAGCTTGACTACACCACGGGTGTGTTCGTAAAGTCCGTGAGCCAGGACATCCGTGACCTGGACCTCCACGCCTACGACATGATTGTCTTCTACAATCCGTCGGACGTGAAGTCCCTCCAGGAGAATTTCCCGGACTTCAAGCAGGGAGACATCAAGATGGTGTCCTTCGGCAGGTCCATCGTCAAAGCCATGGAAGAGGCCGGCCTCACTATTACCGTAAAGGCCCCTTCACCCGAGGCTCCTTCAGTTGCACGCGCTATAGAGCTCTATCTGGAAAGCCTTCAGTAATGCCTGCAACCCTTCCAAAGAGTGAACGGCTCTCCGGCCTTTCCCAGGTATCGGAGCTGTTCTCTCATGGGAAGCAGGGCAGCTGCGGGTGCATCCGCTACAGATACATTTTACGGGACGATGACGCCCCTTCGCGCATCGTGGTCTCCGTCCCCAAGCGCAATTTCAAGCGCGCCGTGAAGCGCAATCTCCTCAAGCGCCGCCTCCGCGAAAGCTACCGCCTGCAGAAAGACCTGCTTGGTCCCGGAGTGGATATCCTTTTTGTATATCTTCCCCGCGAGGTCCTCACGTCAGGTGAGATTTTTGCAGACATGACTGCCGTCCTCAAGGAAGTCCGCGGCAATGAGTAAAATCAAGAGTATCCTGGCTTTTCCCCTGATAGTTCTGGTAAAGTTCTATCAGCTTTGCATCAGTCCTTTTACGCCTCCGTCCTGCCGATACACTCCCACGTGCTCCCAGTATGCTCTGGAAGCCCTTAAGAAGTATGGCCCCATCAAGGGCGGCTGGCTTGCCTTCAAACGCAT
>CAMJJZ010000082.1 GCA_946406275.1 uncultured Bacteroidales bacterium
AGATGGGTTCCAGGATCTTGGGGCCTGCCTGGCGGAATGCCTCCTTGAAGGCGTTACGGCCGGCGATGATGAAGGCGATTTCCTTGGAGTCTACCGGGTGCATCTTACCGTCGTAAACATAGACGCGGATGTCACGGGCGTAGGAACCGGTGAGAGGGCCTTCCTCCATCTTGCTCTTGATACCCTTGAGGATAGCGGGCATGAAGGAGAGGTCGATTGAACCACCAACCACGCAGTTGTAGAATTCCAGTTTGCCACCCCACTCAAGGTCAGTGATGTCCTGGCTCTTGAAGTTGAAGATGACATCCTTGCCGTCGATCTTGAAGTTCTTGGGAGCTTCCTGACCTTCAACGTAAGGGCATACCAGCAGATGTACCTCACCGAACTGGCCGGCGCCGCCGGACTGCTTCTTGTGACGATACTGTGCGGTTGCAATCTTGGTGATGGTCTCACGGTAGGGAACCTTGGGAGCGTAGAGTTCGATGTTCAGCTTGAACTCGTTGTTCACTCTCCACTTCACGTAGTTGATGTGCTGCTCTCCCATACCGGAAAGGATGGTCTGGCGGAGTTCCTTGGAGTACTCTACGGTGATGGTGGGATCCTGTGCCGCAATCTTGTTGAGGGCGTCGCCAACCTTGGCTTCGTCGTTCTTGTCCACTGCCTTGACGGCGGTGCGGTACTTGGCATCCGGGAATACCATGTGCTTGATGGCGTCTACACCGTTCTGTGCAAGGGTGACGTCGGTCTTACCGGCCTTGAGCTTCATGACGCAGCCAATGTCGCCGGCGCTGATGGAGGAAACCTTTTCCTTCTTGGCGCCTGCCACGGCGTAGATGGCGCTGAGGCGCTCACCGTTGCCGGTTTCAGGGTTTACGAGGTCTGCGCCTTCGTTGAGGGTGCCGCTCATTACCTTGAAGTAGGAAACGTCACCGAGGTGCTGCTCTACGCTGGTCTTGAAAATGAAGATGGCGGTGGGGCCTGCGGGGTCGCACTTGAGGGTGCCGCCTTCCACTGTGGGCTCTTCCTTGCCTTCCGGTGAAGGAACCACGTTCACGATGAACTCCATAAGGCGCTTTACGCCTACGTTCTCCTTTGCTGCGGTGCAGAACACGGGGATGGTTTCTCCCTTTACCAGACCGGCACGGAGGCCTTCACGGATTTCGTCGGTGGTGAGCTCCATGGTCTCGAAGAACTTCTCCATAAGTTCGTCGGAGCCTTCTGCAGCTTTTTCCATGAGTTCTGCGCGGAGTTCTTCTGCCTCGTCTGCATAAGCGGCGGGGATTTCAAGCTCCTCGTTCTTCTTGTTGTAGAACTTCATGGTTATTACATCCACAAAGCCTTCCAGGCCAACACCGGGGTTCACGGGGAACTGGCAGATGACGGCCTTCTTGCCGAACTCTTCTGCGATGGCGTTACGCACGCCGTCCCAGTTTGCCTTGTCGTGATCCAGCTGGTTCACGGCGATGATCATAGGAACGTTGTACTGGTCTGCATAGCGGGCGAAAAGGGTGGTGCCCACCTCGATGCCGGCAGTGCCGTTCATTACCATCACGGCAGCCTCAACCACCTTGAAAGCGGAGAGAGCGCCGCCGGAGAAATCGTCAGAACCCGGAGCGTCGATGAAGTTGATCTTGCAGCCGCCAAACTCTGCGTACAGAGGGGTGGCGTTGATGGACTTCTGGTTGGTCTGCTCGAATTCGGTGTTGTCAGAAACGGTGTTCTTGTCTTCTACGGTACCGCGGCGGTCGATAACCTTGCCCTCGAAAAGCATAGCCTCGGAGAGGGTGGTCTTACCGCTGCGGGGAGCACCAATCAAGACAACATTGCGGATGTTTTTGGTTGTGTAAGTTTTCATTGTGATTTATAGTGTTTTTGCGTTTTTTCGTGCAAGGGTGCAAATATAGCTATTTTTTGGGGAAATCCAATGAATTAACTTCGTTACATACCCATATCCTTCAGGATTACTTCGAAGGCGGGCCCCAGGACGGTGCCGTGGTTGGCGCCGGGGAATTCGTAGATGGGAATCTCGGCGTTGCCGATGCCTTCAAGTACGGACTTTAAATACAAGTTTTCCTCATAGCGGGCCATCATTTCAAGGGAGCGCTCTCCTGTAAACAAGACCAGCCTTGTACCAAGTTTACGCACATTGTTTAGCGGGGCCATGCAGTCCACGATTGGAGTAGTGAACGATATGCCGCGCTCCGTGCGGATGGAGAAGTGGGTGGCCGTCTGGCCGCTTATGGGATAATACGCCGCAACGGCGTCCGCGTCTATTCCTTCCGCGGCAAGCCACTGCTTGTCAAGGGCAAGCATAAGGGCCTGATAGCCGCCGGCGGAATGGCCGGAGACATAGATCTGGGAAGGGTCTCCGCCATAATCGGCAATATGCTTGAACACCCAGGCCACGGCGGTGGCGGCGTCCTGCACGGCAGCCGGGCTCTTGGCCATGGGAGACAGCCTGTAATTCACCGCAACCACGGCGATTCCTTTCTTCATGAGCTGCTCCGGGAAATACTTGTTCCCTTCCGTAAGGCCGCCTCCGTGGAACCACACAAGGGTCTTGAAAGGCTTCCTGGTCTTGGGGTAATAGATATCCAGTTTGCAGCGTTCCTGGCGGTACTGGGCGGCCGTCTGGGGCTTCAGGGCCGATGTTATATCGGACACTTTAAAAGGCTCATCCACGGCCAGGTCTGCGGCCTTGCGGCAGATGGCAGCGGTCTCCGGGGAGACTGTATCCGGCCGCCAGGGATTGTCCGATGCGCGGAGTCCGGTGAGGGCGGCGAACCAGGTGCAGGCGGCAAGGTATCGGCCATAAGTGAAGTCCATGTGGAAGCCGTCGCGGTTCATGGTGTCCCCCAAGACCGAAGTCCGGGCGTTCTGTACGGCAGTGCCATTCGGTACCACCAGGGTAATCTCCGGATGGTCCTTCTGGGCCTCCTGCACGGCGTTCATGATGAAGCCGTACATACGCATCTGGTTCTTGCCGTACACGGGATACTCCGGATGATTGGAGTCTTTGGAATATGCCCATGTCTGGTGGAATATGAACGTGGGGCTGCAGAAGCCCTTCACGTACTTGATAAGCTCCGTGAGGTAAGGATCGTACGTGGCATAGAGGCCGGAGACGCCGCTGGCCTGCTGGAGGCTCACGTGAGTCCACTTTTCCTCCCGGAGGGCATCGGAAATTCGCACACCCCATTTCTCCACCATTCTCCCGCCCACAATCTTGCGGTAGCGGTATTCGGGGGCATCGGCCTTTATATTATTGTAATGCCTTTCCAGGGTGCATCCGCCTATGTACAGGTTGCCTATGACGGCGGGGATTCCGGCCGCGTCCAGGAGGTCCCAGAGGTTGTTCTCGATGGCATCCTCGGAGAAGGAATTGCCTATGGCCAGGATCTTCAGGGTGTCCGGCGCATGGAGGTAGCTTATGTCCTTCAGGGTCTTGTAGGACTGGGCATTAAGGCCGATGGCAGAGGCCGTCAGCAGGATTGCGAGCGTCAGTTTTTTCATAGTGCGGTTCTTTTATAGCGGCCAGTCGTCGGTGCGGAACGGGGGCACGGGCAGGCCGTAGGTGGTCTGCAGGTTGGCGCCCATATAGTTACGGAAAGCGTAGCGGACGGCTACGGGCTTGGGAACATCGTCACATTTGACGAAAACCGTCTGTCCGTCCCAGTCCACCTCCGCCTTGGCAAGGTGGAAAACCCTGTCTTCCCCGGCAAGTTCAAAGCCGATGACATCCCGCGCGGTTATGGACATGAGGTTGGACCAGACATTGGTGAAGGTGATGCGCACCCGGCCGTCGTCCTGGAAGTCGATGGTCTGCGGCTCCGGATAGTCTGCAGGCATGCCGGCAAACTGCCCATAGACATAGGCATACGCTTTCATAAACATCATGTCCGCCACCTCGCGCTTTTTGGCCGGATGGATGGTAACCTCGTCGCCGAAGGTTTCCAGACACACGGCGTAGGCATTCGGCGTTGTTTCCATGGCGCGCATCTGGGTGCGCACGAAATTGGGGCGCCAGCGGCCGTTGGAATCTCCGTGGCTGTAGGGGGCGAGGAGCGCGTAGATAAACGGCATGTCCTGGTTTCCCCACTCGTCACGCCACATCTTCACCATTGCGGTCTGGAGTTTGTCGTAGCAGTCCTGGCCTATGTTGGAGCAGCCCTGGTACCACAGGAAGCCCCTTGCGCCATAGCCCGCCACGGGCTTCATGCGGCCGTTCCAGATGAGCTCCGGATTCCTTGGCCATTCCGGATGCGGCTCCAGGGCCTCAATCTCCGCCAGTTCTTCTGCCGATATCCCGGAGCCTTTGATGGCTTCCATCGTCATCCAGGGTTCAATGCGGCTGCCGCCCCAGGCGTTCACGATGATGCCCACGGGCACTCCAAGCGCCTTGGTGAGCCGCTTGGCAAAGAAATAACCCACGGCGGAAACGCCTGCCGTCACGGCCGGGCCGGAAAGCTTCCACTCCGCGTCAACATCGTCCTGAGGCTCCGTGAAGCAAGGTGCATTGATCTTGAAAACGCGGATGTCCCGGGCGGTTTCAGGGGAGTCCAGGATGGCGTCGCGGGAGCCTTCAACCTGCTGGAAGCCGTAGCCGCCAACAGGCATGTCCATGTTGGACTGGCCCGTGCATATCCAGACCTCTCCAAGCATCACGTCGTCCATGACAAGGGTTTCCTTGCCACAGCTTACGTTCAGGGTGTAGGGGCCGCCGGCCTTGCCGGTAGGTACTTCCACCCGCCACGTGCCGTCCTTGGCAACAGTCGTTTTTACGGTCTTGAAATTCCAGGTGTTGCCCACGCTTACGGTCTTGCCGGGATCTCCCCAACCCCAGACATTCACCGTGCTTTCGCGCTGGAGCACGGCGTGATCCGTGAATACATGCGGGAGCCTCAGGTGTCCGGCATTCAGGGAAGCGGACACCAGAAGGGTGGCTATAAGGAGTATCGTCCTTTTCATATTACTTTACGGTTATGTT
>CAMJJZ010000083.1 GCA_946406275.1 uncultured Bacteroidales bacterium
CCGGGCTCAGCGTTCTCATTCAGGGAGAAAGCGGAGTGGGTAAGGAGAACGTAGCCCGCATCATCCACCAGTACAGTCCCCGCCGTCAGGGCCCGCTGTTCACAGTGAACTGCGGCGGCCTTCCCAAAGAGCTCGTCAACTCTGAACTCTTCGGCCACGTAAGGGGCGCTTTCACCGGCGCAGTAGAAAACCGCAAGGGTTATTTCGAAGAAGCCGACGGCGGCACCCTGTTCCTGGATGAAATAGCCGAACTCCCGGCGGATTCCCAGGCCCTTCTCCTCCGCGTCCTCCAGAGCGGAGAGTACCGCAAGGTGGGCTCCAACAAGGTAGAGCACACGGATGTCCGCGTAGTGGCCGCCACCAACGTACACCTGTACGAGGCCGTCAAGCGCGGCAAGTTCCGCGAAGACCTCTACTTCCGCCTCTCCGCCGCCCAGATCCGCATCCCCGCCCTCAGGGAAAGAAAGGACGATATCTACCTGCTCTTCAGGAAGTTCACGTCGGATTTCTCCGAGGTCAACGGCATGTGCAAGATTTCCCTGAAGCCGGACGCCATCCGCCTTCTGCAGCAGTATCGCTGGCCTGGCAACGTCCGTCAGCTAATAGGCTTTACCCAGAGCCTCACCGCCCAGGTTTCCCATAAGGTAACGCCCACCCTCCAGAGGATAGAATTATCGGCCCGGGAACTCCAGCCGTTCATGCCCCAGGAAGAAGGCGAACCCATTCCCGTGGTATATGACCCTAACGCCGCCGCAACATCCGGTTCCTTCAATGCCGATGAGCGTCAGGCCATATTCAAAGCCATCTTCGACCTCAAGCAGGAAGTGGACGCCCTGAAGGCCCGCATGGACCGCCGGGAACTGCCTTCCCCGGAGCCGGAGCCCCAGCCCGAAGAAGCGGAATGGCAGGCCCAGGAGGAACAGCTCCAGGAGGAGCATTCCCTTTCTGTCCGCAAGACGGAAGAAGATCTTATCCGTATGGCGCTTGAGAAGTATGACGGCAACCGTAAAAAGGCTGCTGAAGAGCTTGGCATGAGCGAGCGCACCCTATACCGCAAACTCCCTCAGGAATACCGCAAGAAATGAAAAAGACCGTCCTCATAGTGCTTCTGGCCATGTTGGCGGTGTCTTGCAGCATCGTCAAGTATTCCTTTACCGGCACCTCCATACAGCCGGATGTGAAGACCATAACCATTCCGTACGTTGAATACAAGGCCCTTCGCGTGAACCCCTCCCTGTCCAACGACCTCACGGAAGCCCTCAAGGAGAAGTTCCGCAAGCTCACCTCGCTGGAAGAAGTGGACATGGACGGGGACCTGGAGCTCGTCTGCGAAATCACGGGGTACGATGTAAAAGCTACCGCCGTCACCGCCAACGAGCAGGCCGCCCAGAACCGCCTCACCGTCACCGTAAAGGCATCGTTCACCAACCGCAAATACCCGGAGGACGATGTAGACAAGAGCTTCTCGGCCTATGAAGACTTCGACGCCACAATGTCCCTGGATGCAGTTGAGGCTGGCCTGTGTGAGACCATAATCGAAAAAATAGTTGAAGACATCTTCAACGCAACAGTTGCCCAATGGTAGGATACATAGACATACACCGCCTCACCCTGGACGAGCTCGCCGGCGTGGTTAACCTGTACCCCTGGTACGGCGCCGCCCGCGTGGAAATGTGCCGCAGAATGCTGTCGGACGGCTGGGGAGAAGGTGAGATTGCATCCCAGGCCCTCTTCGTGGCAGACCGCCGCAAGCTGTCGGCCATAGCCCGCAGCACCGTCCCCGTAGACTGCACGGACAAGGACGTGAAGGCCATCCTGGCCTCCTTCATGGCCCCCAAGCCGGTCGATGAAATCCCCTCCGGAGAGCACTCCGTGCGCGTTGTGGGCGGTGACTATTTCTCCCAGGCGCAGTACGACAACGTCAAAACCCAGCAGGACAACATCTTCACCCGTTTCGCCTTCAAGGCGCCCAAAAATGTGGAGGAGGCGGAGGAAGGAACGTCGGAGATGGCGGACCGCTTTGCAACAGAAACACTTGCCAGAATCTTCGCGGAACAGGGCCGTACGGAAGAGGCAAGGCGCATTTATTCGCGTCTGGTTTTGGAAATCCCGGAAAAAAGTGCTTACTTTGCATCCCTTATCGACAATTTGGAATAAAAACAGTAAAAAGATATGAACGCAGCATTTACAATTCTCATTGTGCTCATCGTCCTCGCCGCTATCCTCCTGATTGCGGTCGTTCTCCTTCAGAACGGTAAAGACGGCGGTCTTGCAACAAACTTCACCAGTGCAAACCAGACCCTCGGCGTACGCCAGACTGCAACCATCCTTGAAAAAGCAACCTGGTACCTCGTAGCCTTCATCCTGGTCCTTTCCATCATCACCGTATTCGTGGCCCGTTCCTCCACCAACCGTGGCACCAACGAAGCCATCTCCACGGAAATCCTTAACCAGGCAGAACCCGCCGCAGAGGACGCCGTTCCCTTCCCCGTAGCACAGGAGAATCCGGAGGAATAATAACCTCCCGACAAAAAGAAAAGCCTTCCAGCACCCGCCGGAAGGCTTTTTTTATTGCCGTACAACCACCTCTCCACCCGTGGCGTCTACCGTGACGGCGGAGTTCTTGTGGACTGTGCCGTCAAGGATGTGACGGGCAAGGAGGTTCACCAGTTCTCGCTGCATGACGCGCTTGATGGGACGGGCGCCGTATGCGGGATCGTAACCGTGGTCAACCATGTGGTCTTCGAAGGCCTGGGTGAACTCCAGCGTGATGTCGCTCTCCGAAAGCTTCTTCCTGAGATCGTCCTCCTGCATGTGAAGGATGTCGCGGATATCGGCCTTGGTGAGAGGGTCGAACATTATTATCTCGTCGATTCGGTTCAGGAACTCAGGACGGACGGTCATTTTGAGGACGTCCAGCACTTTGTCCCTGCACTCGTCAAGGAGGGAGCGGCGGGTGGCGATGGCCTGCATGTCAAGGCCGTTCACCTCAGGAAGGCGTTCCATGTAGCTCTGGATTATGTCCGCGCCGGCGTTTGAGGTCATGATGAGGATTGTGTTCTTGAAGTCAACGGTGCGGCCCTTATTGTCCGTAAGGCGGCCGTCGTCAAGCACCTGCAGGAGCACGTTGAATACGTCCGGATGGGCTTTCTCAATCTCGTCCAGGAGCACTACTGAATACGGTTTACGACGCACGGCCTCTGTGAGCTGGCCGCCTTCGTCGTATCCCACGTATCCCGGAGGCGCGCCCACAAGGCGGCTCACGGTATGGCGTTCCTGGTACTCGGACATATCGATCCTGGTCATCATGTTCTCGTCGTTGAAGAGGAACTCGGCAAGGGCTTTGGCCAGTTCCGTCTTGCCCACGCCGGTGGTGCCCATGAAGAGGAAACTGCCGATGGGCCTCTTCTCGTTGGACAGTCCTGCACGGCTGCGGCGTACGGCATCGGCCACTGCCTTGATGGCGGCGTCCTGGCCAACCACGCGCTTGTGCAGCTCGCTTTCCATGCGCAGGAGCTTGTCCTTTTCGCTCTCCAGCATACGCTTCACGGGGATGCCGGTCCACTTTGCAACCACTTCAGCGATGTCCTCCGGGGTAACGGCCTCCGTCACCAGCGGATCTTTTATTGCCGATGCCTTGGCGGTGAGGTCGTCGATGCGCTTCTGGGTGGCGGCCATCTTGCCGTAGCGGATTTCGGCCACCTTGGCGTAGTCACCACTGCGCTCTGCTGTCTTGGCCTGGAGGCTAAGGTCTTCCAGTTCCTGACGGGCGGTCTGGAGGCCTCCAAGGATGTCCTTTTCCTCATTCCAGCGCTTCATGAGCACGTCCCTCTGGGCGCGGAGGTCCTTGAGCTCGGCCTCCATCTTCTCCATCTTGGCGCTTACGCCTTCGCGCTTAATCGCCTCTTTCTCAATCTCTTTCTGACGGATTGCGCTGTCAAGGTCGTCGATGGGCTCCGGGACGGAGTTCATCTCTAGACGCAGCTTTGAGGCGGCCTCGTCCACAAGGTCTATGGCCTTGTCCGGGAGGAAACGGGAGGTAATGTAACGGTGGGAAAGGTTCACGGCGGCGATGAGGGCATCGTCCTCGATGCGCACCTTGTGGTGATTTTCGTAACGCTCCTTGAGGCCGCGGAGGATGGCGATGCTTTCCGCCGGGGAAGGCTCATCGACGATGACCATCTGGAAACGCCTCTCCAGGGCCTTGTCCGTCTCGAAGTACTTCTGGTACTCGTCCAGAGTGGTTGAGCCGATGGTCCGGAGTTCGCCTCGGGCCAGTGCGGGTTTGAGGATGTTGGACGCATCCATGGCGCCGCTGGTACGGCCCGCACCCACAAGGGTATGGATCTCGTCGATGAACAGGATTATCTCGCCGGCGCTGTCTACGACTTCCTTGACCACGCCCTTGAGACGCTCCTCGAACTCACCTTGATATTTTGCGCCCGCGATAAGGGCACCCATATCCAGGGAGTAGACCTTCTTGGATTTCAGGTTCTCCGGCACCTGGCCGTTCACTATGTTCTGGGCGATTCCTTCAGAAATTGCAGTCTTACCCACGCCCGGTTCGCCAACCAGGATGGGATTGTTCTTGGTGCGCCTGGAAAGTATCTGCAGCACGCGCCGGATCTCGTCGTCACGCCCAATCACGGGGTCCAGCTTGCCGCTGGCCGCCCTCTCATTGAGGTTGATGGCGAATCTCTGTAAGAAACTATTGTTGTTATTGTCAGTCATAATCTGGTTCTCCTTTTTGCCTTTCTTTGCAGGCAACCATACTTCATCAATCTCCGTTCCCTTGGCTCAAAACTGACAAATTGGCAGAGATTCCCGGTGGGGGCCGGGAATGACGGGCGACCGTCCGGGAATTTGGCGTTTTTTCCGGACGGTGATGTGTGTGTGCGCCTGAGACGCGCCGCGGCTAGACTTCCGTGGCGGTGGCGAACTCCTGGAGGAAGCGCATGTCGTTCTCGAAG
>CAMJJZ010000084.1 GCA_946406275.1 uncultured Bacteroidales bacterium
GTGAGCTTGATAGAGGTGTCCTGGTTGGCGATGTTAAGTACGTGGCGCTTGATGGCGGTGCGGATGGGGAGCATGAGGTAATCCCCGGCGGCAACGGCCACCTTTCCGCCTATCACAACAAGCTGAGGGTTAAAGATATTGATAAGTCCGGCAAGCCCCTTGCCCAGGTTTGTGCCGATCTGCTCTACGGTCTCAATTGCAAGGGTGTCCTCGTTGCGGACGGCTTCGAAGATATCGTTCAGATTCACCTTTCCCTCCGCCTTGAACTTGGGTGCCAGGGACGATGCTCCGCCGGCGGCCAGGTTGTCCGTAATCATTCTCACAAGGGCCGATCCCGAAGCTCCCGTTTCCAGGCAGCCCAGCTTGCCGCAGCGGCACATCTGGCCGTTGTCCAGGAGAGGGAAGTGGCCGAATTCACCGGAGAAGCCGGAGGTGCCGTAGTAGAGGCGGCCATCGGCAATGATGCCCATGCCCAGACCCCAGCTCACGTTCACGAAGAGCATGTTCTTTTCCTTGAGGCCGCCGCCCAGGTACTCGCCGTAGGTCATGGCGCGGGAGTCGTTTTCAAGGACGATGTGAATGCCCATATCCTCTTCCAGGATGCGGCTGATGGGGCGGTTATCGTCAAAGGAATAGTTGTTGGAGTAGCCTGTGACGGGGTTTACGCGGCCCGGGATGCTCACGCCCAGACCCATTATCTTGTTCCACTCGATGTTCTCCCTGGAGATGAACTCCCGGATGGAGGAGGCTATGTTGTGGATGGACTCTTCGTTGGCCAGCATCTTGAAAGGAATATCGTCCTTGAAGGCTATGAGGCCGCCCTTGAAGTCCGTTACCGCCACGCAGGCGTGGGTGTTACGGATATCAACTCCCACGAAGTAGCCCGCTTCCGGATTGAGTCCGTAAATGGACGGACGGCGCCCGCCGGAGGTGCCGGATTTTCCAAGGTCTATCATGAAACCTTCGTCGATCAGTTCGCCTATAAGCTTGGTTACGGTGGGGACAGATGCACCAACGGCGTCAGACAATGCTGAAATACTGTGCTCGCCATGCTCTATGCAAAGAAAGAGGATGGTCTTTTTGATCAGAGTATTCTTGTTGTCTTTCCTTTCAAGAAATGTTTCTCTCATGACTTTTTAAATTTGTGTACAAATATAATAAAATTTTTCTAAAAAGTAAGTGCCTGATATGAAATTTTTTCATATGTCTTAAATAGTGACAGCGTGCGAAAAAATGACTATATTTGCAGATATGTTTGTGAGACTCAGAAACTGGTGGCGGGAGTTCCGCCTCTCCCTCAGAATGAAGATTACCCTGGCAATGAGCGCCATAGCCATAGTGCTCCTCATGTCCACCGTGATCTCCTTCCTGGAATACAGGCACATGTCCAACTATGTGTCCGGCATGATTGCGGACGATATCCGTAACATCCACGTGGCCCAGCGCCTTGTAGATGCTGTGGACACGTACAACCTTCAGGTCCTGGCCGTAATCGGGGACGATAACCTCAGCTCCCTCCCGGACTTCGACCGCACCGGATTCATGAACCACTGCGACTCCCTTCGCGCCGGATTCGGCGAGGGCAGGGTAGTCCCCATGGCAGATTCAGTGCTGTATGCATACTCTGCATACATGCTGGCATCCATGGAACTGGAGGACGTCCTCCAGTCCAATTTCATAGACACCCGTGACTGGTATTTCACCCGCCTGCAGCCGCTCTTCGGCCGCCTCAGGGGCTACCTTGACCGCCTTGGCGGGGAAATGTACGCAGACCTTCAACAGAACTCGGAGACCTTCGACAGCGGTTTCTACCGCAGTTTCATCCCCGGCGCCGTCGCCGTCGCCGTTGGCATTCTCCTGGTGTTCCTTCTGATGTCATTCATCCTTGTCTACTACGTCAATCCAATATATAAGATGAACCGCCAGCTGGGAGATTTCCTAACCTACAGGCATCGTTATACGTACACGTTCGACAGCAGCGACCAGCTTGGAGACCTCAACGCCAAAGTGACCGAGCTCACGGAGGAGAACCGTACCCTCAGAAGGCGCAACGCCGCCCTCAGAGACATTTCAAAGCCGGAAAATGAATCTTAAGGTAGTATCCAGAAACGTAGGCATCGCACTCCTGGTGAGTGCGCTGTTCATGCTTCTGTCCGTGGGCGTTTCGCTCATAGACGGGGCAGACAGCGCCATGACCCCGCTGCTTATCAGTTTCGCAATTACCTTTCTGGTAGGTGTTTTTCCCTTCATCTTCGTCCACAAGACATCCCGCATAAGCCTTAAGGACGGCTTCCTTATCATTGCACTGTCCTGGCTACTTTCTTTCATATTCGGTGCGCTGCCGTATGCCCTCTGGGGCGGGCCATTCAACATTATAAACGCCTGGTTCGAGAGCGTTTCCGGCTTTACGGCCACCGGCGCAACCATCCTTGAAGACATCGAATCCCTGCCCAGGAGCCTGGTGTTCTGGAGGGCCTCCACCCACTTCATCGGCGGCTTGGGTGTCGTGGTTTTCCTGCTTCTGATCATCCCTACATCGTCCCCCATGAGGCTGCGCCTGGCCAATATGGAGCTGTCCTCCCTTTCCAGGGACGATTATAAGAGCCGCGCCAACAAGACGGTCTATATCTTCGCGTACGTGTACCTGGTGCTGGTGGCCGCATCGTTCCTGAGCTACCTTGCCGCCGGGATGAACTGGTTCGACGCCATCTGCCACGCCTTCAGCGTATCGGCCTCCGGAGGATTCAGTTCGCGCAACCTTTCCATAGCGTCGTTCAACTCGCCGGTAATCGCCATTATCACCATAGTGTTCATGTTCCTGACCAGCTTGCACTTCGGTCTGCTGTTCGTTACTTTTGCATCGCGTTCCCTGAAGCCCCTGAAGAATCCCATCATTCGCTTCTACGTGATTTCAATAGTGGTGATTTCCGTGGTCACATCCCTTTCCCTCAAGCTTTCCAACGTGGACGCTTCCTGGGGCAAGGCGTTCCTGGACGGCACTTTCCACGTGGTGAGTTACGCTTCCACAACGGGCTTCGGCTGGTCGGATAACTCCGTCTGGCCCATGCTGCCGTGCTTCATGCTCATCCTTGTGAGCCTGTTCTGCGGCTGTGCGGGTTCCACCACCGGCGGTCTCAAGGTAGACCGCGCCGTGGTCCTTTTCAAGGCCATCCGCATGCAGATCCAGAAGACGCTCAATCCTTCCACCATATATGAGATGAGGCTCGGAAAGCGCATTCTGCATGATGAGGACATCTATCCTCATCTCCTCTACATAGCCATGTTCTTCATGCTTGTGGGCGTGTCCGCGGTGCTTTGCATGCTGTTCGGAGACCCCAACGGCCATGCCCTCACCGGCTCCCTGGCGTCCCTTGCCAACGTGGGTCCGTCAATAGGCACAATTGGCTCCATGGGCAACTACAATGCGGAGCCAGGCGTTATCAAGTTCATCTTCACGGCCGATATGTTCCTTGGCCGAGTGGAAATATATCCCGTCCTGGCAGTTTTCTCCAGCATTTTCAGCAGGAAGTAGATGGGAAGCAGAGCCGGATACCTTCTGGACGCCTTCCTGAGGCGTTTTCCATATGGCCCCACTCCTTGTCAGGAGTCGCTCCTTGACCGCATTTCCCAGTTCCTCACCAGTGACGACGGCGACATCCTGGTGGTCAACGGCTACGCCGGCACCGGCAAAACCAGCCTCCTGGCGGCGGTGATCGACGTATTGGCGGAGCACAAGATGCCCTGTATCCTGCTTTCCCCAACCGGCCGGTCCGCCAAGGTGCTTTCCCAGTACGCAGGCCGTCCGGCATACACCATCCACAAGCACATCTATCGGCAGAAATCCCATGGGGACGATGGTTTCGGACAGTTCTCCCTCTCGCCCAACAAGGCCAGGGGGGCGCTGTTCGTGGTGGACGAGGTCTCCCTAATCGGCATAGACGCGGGTACGCGGCAGGGGACTGCGGAGTTCGGATCCGGCAACCTTCTGGACGATCTGATCCGCTTTGTCCGCTCCGGCGTTGAGTGCAAGCTCATCCTGGTAGGGGACTCCGCGCAGCTTCCGCCTGTGGGCCTGGACGCCTCCCCGGCGCTTTCTCCGGAGTACATGAACGAATTCGGGGGAGTGTCCTATGCCACTCTCACCACGGTTGTCCGCCAGGCCCAGGGCTCCGGGATTCTGGATAACGCCACGCATCTTCGCACCTTGCTGCCAGCTGTAGAGGATGGGCTGGCGGCGGACTCCCTGGGGCTTTCTGTAGAAGGCTTTCCGGATGTTGAGCGCCTTTCCGGCGGGGACCTTCTGGAGGCTTTGTCCGATGCCTACTCCCGCTACGGAGAGGAAGAGACGGTTGTCCTTTGTCGATCCAACAAAAGGGCTAACCGCTACAACGCCGGCATCCGCGCCCAAGTGCAGTTCAAGGAGGAACAGCTGGTCCGTGGCGACAAGTTAATGATAGTCAAGAACTGCTACCAGTTCTGCGAAGGCCTGGAAGGCACTGACTACATAGCCAACGGCGATATTGCCGTGCTTGAGAGCATCCGCAACTACGAGGACCGCTACGGCCTCCACTTCGCCGACGCCCGCCTTTCCCTCCCGGACTACGGCGGCCAGGAAATCCACGCCAAAGTGGTCCTGGACACGCTATCGTCAGAATCCCCGGCCCTCACATACGAGCAGTCCAACATGCTATATCAGGGCGTTAGCGAAGACTACTCCCACATCCGCGGCCGCAAAAAGCGCTACGACGCCGTCCGCGAAGACCCATTCTTCAACGCCCTGCAGCTCAAATATGCCGAAGCCATCACCTGCCACAAAGCCCAAGGCGGCCAATGGCAATGCGTCTTCATCGACAACCCCTTCTGGCAAGACCTCCTCATCCCCGACGACCTCAAATGGCTCTACACCGCCCTCACCCGCGCCGTCTCCAAGGTCTATTTGGTCAATTTCAAAGACTCCAATTTCA
>CAMJJZ010000085.1 GCA_946406275.1 uncultured Bacteroidales bacterium
GCCCCAGCGGGAGGCGACGTAGTCAAGGGTGGCGAAGATTTCGGGGATGTCTTTGGAGGTGACGAGTTTGATGCGGGTTTCCTTGAAGTCGCGGAGGCCCTTGAAGTAGCAGGAGAAGTGGCGGCGCATTTCATAGACGCCGGTGATGGGACCTTTCAGGTCCAGTGACAGCTGGAAATGCCTTTTGGCAAGGGCTACACGGTCTGCAACGCACATGGGCGGAAGCTCTTCACCAGTATCCAGCAGGTGACGGATTTCCGTGAATATCCATGGGTGGCCAAAACTGGCGCGGCCAACCATTATGCCGTCTACACCCCACCTGTCAAAGGCCTCTTTGGCCTTGACCGCAGAATTGATGTCACCGTTGCCGATGATGGGAATATGCATCCTCGGGTTGTTCTTGACCTCGCCGATGAGCGTCCAGTCTGCCTCTCCTTTGTACATCTGGCAGCGCGTGCGGCCGTGAATGGTAAGGGCGGCGATGCCGGTGTCCTGCAGCCTTTCCGCCAGGTCTACGATTATCTTTGAGGAATCGTCCCAGCCCAGGCGGGTCTTGACGGTGACCGGCTTCTTTACGGCCTCAACGATTGCCTTGGTAATTGCAACCATCTTGTCCGGCTCGCGCATCATGCCGCTGCCGGCACCGCGGCCCGCAATCTTGGAGACGGGGCAGCCGAAGTTGATGTCGATGATATCGGCCCCATGGCCTCCGGCAAGCTCTGCCGCACGGTCCGCCATTTTTGCTGCGTCCACCATTGCCTCCGGGATGCTGCCGTAAATCTGGACGGCGACAGGGGCCTCTTCCGGCAGGGTTTTCATCTTGGCGATGGTCTTGGAAACGTCACGTACCAGGCCGTCGGAACTCACGAACTCCGTTGTGACCATGGCCGCCCCCGCCTCCCTGCACAGGATGCGGAAACTTGCGTCCGTCACGTCCTCCATAGGAGCCAACGTCACCGGACGGTAGCCAAGGTCGATGTTGCCGATTTTCATAGTGCAAATTTACAGTTTTTTGCTTAATTTTGTGAGATATGATTTACAGACTGGTCCTGGCCCTTAGGCATCTGGCCTTTGACAAAGGGTGGAAGAAGACATACAAGGCGGAGGTTCCCACAATTTGTGTTGGGAACGTCACGGTTGGCGGCACGGGTAAGACTCCCCATACGGAAATGATTCTGAGGATGTTGCTTCAGAGCGACAGGTGGGGTTTCAGGAACGTTGCCGTGCTCTCCCGCGGGTACAAGCGCAGGAGCAAGGGGTTCCAGATTGTAGAGAGGGATTCAACGGCCAAGTTTGCCGGGGACGAGCCCCTTCAGATAGCCCGCAAGTTCCCTTCCGTGAAAGTGGCGGTGGACAAGAACCGCGTGAGAGGCTGTCAGAAACTGGCTGCTGACGGCACGGAGATAATCGTCCTGGACGATGCCTTCCAGTACCGGAGGCTCACACCAAGCCTGAACATAGTCCTTGTAGATTACAACAGGCCCATATTCAAGGACAAGCTCATGCCTTGGGGACGGCTCAGGGATCTGCCAAGCCAGATCAAGCGCGCGGAGGTTGTCATCGTCACGAAATGCCCGGCGGAAGTGAGCGACTGGGACCGGCAGGAATGGCGCCGCAGGCTAAAGCTTAAGGACAGCCAGAAGCTGTTTTTCACCACCATAGGCTATGACACGCCGGTGGCCGTTTTCCCGGAGGCGGACCCCCGCTACATATACTCCAAACGCCTTGTCCTGGTGTCCGGAATTGCCAATGACGCTCCGCTAAGGAGCCAGCTTTCGGACAGCTACAAGATATCCTCCAAACTCCGGTACGAGGACCATCACAAGTTTACCCGTGCCGATATACGCGAGATCTCACACGCCCAGAAGGAGAACCCCACGGCGTGTATCATGACTACGGAAAAGGACGCCCAGCGCCTCCGCGACGCAAAGAAAGTCCCCGATGCCGTGAAACAAAGACTCTTCTATTTACCCGTCAAGGCCCAATTTTTGAGCGAGAATGATGAACAGTCATTTATCCAGACAATCACCAATGTTTAGAATGAAAAGAATCGTACTGACCCTTTCTTTACTTGCAGTATTTGCCGCCTGCGAGGGCCGTCCTGCAAAGATTATCGAAGGACAACTGTATAAAGTAACCACCGCGGCGGATTCCGGCTATGTCCGTTTCCACAAGGCCGGTCTGCGCACCTGGGAAGGCACTTTCTATGCGGACAAGGGCACTCTCTACGCCCAGCGTCTGATTCTCCGCGTAAAGAAGTCCAAACAGGGATACTACCAGAAAGACACTGGCGAAAAACTCTATCTGAAGGAGCTTGTTCCGTATTCTGCGCCCATATTCATAGAAAGGCCCAAGACCTGTGAATACAGGGATTCCGTATATGCGGTAAAGACCAAAAAGGACGTCGTATATGGTCGCGCAGTGGGTTACTGGGCCGATTATCCGGACTCAGATGAGCCATTCCTGGGCATCTACATGCAGAAGATGGGAGACAAGAAAAAGAAGGAACTCCCGCTCACAATGGACGTCTATATGCCCAGGGATAAGGGCGCTGCCTCAAGGCCGCTCCTGATTCTCATCCACGGCGGCGGATTCTACAACGGCAACAAGACAAACGCCGGCTACAAGGAATGGGGAGAATACTTCGCAAGCCTCGGCTATACCGTGGCCTCCGTCAACTACAGGCTTGGCTTCCACGCCAACAAGGCTTCCATAGAAAAGGCCGGCTACCGTGCCGTCCAGGACGTGAATGCGGCCATAAGGTTCATCGTCAAGAATTACAAGGAATACGGCGTGGATCCGGAGCGCGTGTTCGTTGCGGGAACCAGCGCTGGCGCTATTACGGCACTGAATGTGGCTTACATGCGCTATGAGGACGTCCCTTCATCGGCAAAGGGAGAAGGCCCCATCGAGGCCGTTAATCCGTACACTCTGGCAGACTTCTCCATCCGTGCCGTTGGCAGCATGTGGGGCGCCGTGAACGACCTTTCCGTCCTCAAGAATGCCGACATTCCCATCATCTCCTTCCACAGCACAGGAGATCCCGTGGTGCCGTACGGCGCAGACCATCCGTTCCAGGATGTCTTTGGAAACGAGCTCATCACTCCCATGATGTACGGCGACGGTGAAATCATCCCTTACGTGAAGAGCCTTGGCAGAAAGGCCGAGCTTCACACCTACGACCTCCCTGGCATCCACTCCATCAACATCGGCCCCGACTTCAAGATTAACAAGGAGTCCTACGTGATCCAGTATGCCCTCAGGGACTTCTTTGCCGATGTAATGCTCCCGCACCCCGTCCAGTTCCGCGTCCTTGCGGACTCTCAGTTTATCCGCATAGAAGGCACCGACGTGGCTGAAAGTACTTGGAAAGTAGAAGGCGGCGTGATCCAGGCCACAGGCAAGGCCAACGCCAAGATCCTCCTGTTCCCGGACGTTCCTGAGCACAAAGTCACCGTGAGCGGCAAATATGTGAACGGTCTCACTTTCATCGAGGAGCTTCCGCTATAGTTTCTGCACGCGGACGGATTCGTCGTGGATGGCGGTCATGATGGCGCGGATGGCCTCACGGGAAATGCCCAGGGCCTCCGCCCTTTCTTCCATGGAGGTGAGGAGGGATTCCCAGCGGCCGGCCTGGAGGATGGCCACGTTGTGTTCACGCTTGTACTCTCCAATCTTCCGGCTCACGTTCATGCGGTCATGGAGGAGGTTCAGCAGGTTGTCGTCAATGACGTCGATGCGGGCCCTCAGGGCCTCTATGCCGTCCCGGTAGCCCTCGTCCTGGGAGGTGCTTTCCCTTATTGCAAGGCTTTCCAGAAGGGTCTGGAGGTCACGCGGGGTAAGCTGCTGCTTGGCGTCAGAGAGGGCGCAGTCCGGGTTGCAGTGGCTTTCTACCATCAGTCCGTCCAGGCCAAGGTCCATGGCCCTCTGGGACAGTTCCCGTAGGTATTTACGGTCTCCGGCCATGTGAGAAGGATCGGCAAAAAAGGCCATGCGGGGATATCTGGTACGCAGTTCGATGGCCATCTTCCAGCCGGGGTCGTTCCTGTAGGGGATGGGGGCCGATGTGGAGAATCCCCTGTGTATGACGCCCAGCCTCCGGAGTCCGGCACGGTTGAGCCTCTCCAGCGCCCCTATCCAAAGGTCGATGTCCGGGTTCACCGGATTCTTTACCAGCACCGGGATGTCCGTGCCTTCCAGGGCATCGGCAATCTCCTGCATAAGGAAGGGGTTGGCCGATGTGCGGGCGCCTATCCAGACCATGTCCACACCGTACTTGATGCACTCCAGGACGTGCTTTTCGCTTGCCACCTCCGTGCACACCCACATGCCCAGTTCCTGCTTTACCCTCCGAAGCCACTTGAGGCCGGGAGCGCCCACTCCCTCGAAGGAGCCCGGGTGCGTGCGCGGCTTCCATATGCCGGCGCGGAACACGTGTATCCCGAAGGCCGCAAGGCCCCGGGCCGTCTCCATCACCTGCTCTTCGCTCTCTGCACTGCAGGGGCCGGCTATGCACATGGGGCGAGGCAGCGTGAAGCAGCCCCACTCAGTTCCGGGAATTATATCAAGTTCGTGAGACATCAGCGGATAATTTTCTTTATTCTGTTGGCTTCCAGGATGAGTTCCCTGAGCTTATTCTCGTCAAAGCTGTCTATTGCGCCGCGGAATTCCTTCATCTTTTCTATATAGGTATCCATCACGCGAAGCACGTTGTCCCTGTTCTGGGACAGGATGGGAACCCACATGTCCGGGTTGGACTTTGCCAGGCGCACCGTAGAGGAGAAACCGCCGGAGGCAAGGTCAAAGATATGTTTCTCGTCCTTCTCCTTGTCCAGCACCGTCAGGGCAAGGGCGAAGGAAGTGACATGGGAGATGTGGGAGAC
>CAMJJZ010000086.1 GCA_946406275.1 uncultured Bacteroidales bacterium
AAGCATTTCAGGGCGGCGTTCGCGGGTGCGGGCGATGGACTGTTCGTCCTGCCAGGCGCGGATAAGCTTGGGGTTGCCGGAGAGGAGGACGTCAGGGACTTTCCAGCCGTTGAATTCTGCCGGGCGGGTGTAGACGGGAGGGGAGACAAGACCGTCCTGGAAGGAATCGCTCAGGGCCGAAGTCTCGTCCGTGAGTGCTCCCGGAAGGAGGCGGATTATTGCATCGGCAACGATGGCGGCGGGGATTTCACCTCCGCTCACAACGAAGTTCCCTACGCTTATCTCACGGGTGATAAGGTGCTCCCGGATGCGCTCGTCAATGCCCTTGTAGTGGCCGCAGAGGATAATAATGTTCTCCTTGAGGGAAAGCTCGTTGGCCATTCCCTGGTCGAAGATTTCTCCGTCCGGGGCCATGTAGATAATCTCGTCGTAATGGCGCTCCGACGTGAGTTCCTCAATGTAGCGGAACACGGGCTCCACCATCATTACCATGCCGGCGTCCCCGCCGTAGGAGTAATCGTCTACGGTGAGGCGTGGGCCAAGGCCGTACTTGCGGAGATTGTGGATGTGGATCTCTGCAAGGCCCTTTTTGACCGCGCGGCCGGGAATGGAGTGGCTCAGAGGGGAATCCAGGAGTTCCGGAACTACGGTGAGAATATCTATGCGCAACATATCGGACGGGTTTGTTTTTGCAAAAATAGTAATAATTATTATATTTGTAGACTTAAAGATATGTTAAACTTTATAAGTAAACGAACATGAGTGAAGAAATCAAGCCTGAGGTTATCCAGCCCGCAGAAACCCCAGATGTAGAAGTTAAGACGGAAGAAGTCAAGGAGACAGTAGTTGAGGAAGTAAAGGAAACAGTCCAGAACTTTGCAGATAAAACTCTTGCAGAGCTCTCAGAGCTGTTCCAGAAGCTGGTAGATAGCGAGGATAAGCTCAAGCGTTCCAAGGAGGCGGAGGCCATCAAATCGGCCTTCTACAAGAGACTCTCCCGTGAAAAGGCGGAAGCCGGCGAGGAAGATACCGTAGTTGAGCCGGACGAAAACACCACAGAAGAAACCACAGTTCCTCTCCAGAGCCGTGCACTTAGCCCGTTTGCAGCCATTGAGGCGGGATTCAAGTCACTGTACATGGATTATAAGAAGGAACGTGCCGAATATAACAAGCAGCAGGATGCCCAGAGGGAGCAGAACCTCACCGTAAAGCAGGCAATCATTGAGGAGCTCAAAGCCCTTGTAGATGAGCCCGGAGAGATGAAGGACGCCTTCCCCAAGTTCCGTGACATCCAGAACCGCTGGAGGGAAACCGGTCCCGTTCCCCAGCAGAATTTCCGTGACGTGAACGACACCTATCAGCTCTACGTCACCAAGTTCTATGACCTCGTGGACATCAACCGCGAGCTCCGTGACCTTGATTTCAAGAAGAATCTGGAGCAGAAGACCGCTTTCTGCGAGCAGGCGGAAGCCCTTGCAGAGGATCCCAATATTGTTGAAGCATTCAAGGAACTCCAGAAGCTCCATGAGCAGTGGAAAGACCTGGGCCCCGTTGCCAAGGAGTACAGGGATGCCATCTGGGAGCGTTTCCGCGCTGCAACGTCAGTTATCAACAAACGCTACCAGGCCCATTTCGAGGGCCTCAAGGAGCAGCAGGTGAAGAACCTGGAAGAGAAGACCCTACTTTGCGAGCAGGTAGAAGCCATTGCAGAGAAGGAAATCACTTCCTCCACCCAGTGGAACACCCTGAGCAAGGAAATTGAGGAAATCCAGGCCAAGTGGAAGGCTATAGGCTTTGCAACCCGCAAGGAGAACCAGAAGATATACGACCGCTTCCGCGCAGCATGTGACAAGTTCTACGGCCGCAAGCGCGCCTCCCTCACGGAGTTCAAGGACACCATGAACGCCAACCTGGAGAAGAAGATGGCCATCATTGAGGAGGCAGAAGCCCTCAAGACCAGCACGGACTGGAAGGCCACCGGAGACCGCCTCATCGAGCTCCAGAAGCAGTGGAAGGAAATCGGCGCAGTTCCGCGCAAGAAGAGCGAACAAATCTGGAAGCGCTTCCGCGCCGCCTGTGACGAATTCTTCACCGCCCGTGACAACCGTCCTTCCGGCCCCGGCAATGTTGGCGCCAACCTGGAGGCCAAGAAAGCCCTCATTGAGGAAATCAAGGCCTATGAAGGCGATGAGTCCGGTGCTGCAGCATTCCAGGAGAAATGGAATGCCATTGGCTTCGTTCCTTTCAAGGAGAAAGACGCTATCAATGCCGCATACCGTGAGGCCATGGCAGCCAAGTTCCCCGGCTTCGGCGGCAGGGGACAGCGCAGGCAGGGCGGCGGAAAGGGTCCCGGAGCGGAGCGCAAGCCCGTCACGGAGAAAGACCGCCTCAAGGAGCAGTTCAATGCCCTCCAGCAGGAGATCCAGACCTATGAGAACAACATCGGCTTCTTTGGCCTTTCCAAGGGCGCAGAGAAGCTGAAAGCCCAGATGCAGGAGAAGATTGACGCTGCAAAGGTACGCCTGGAAGAACTCAAGGCCAAGATCCGCAGCATTGAAACCGAGGAGTAGGAGATGGACAAGAATTCAATTATCGGCTTTGTATTAATAGCTCTCATCCTGTTCGGCTTCATGGGTTACCAGAGCCGCCAGGTGAAGAAACAGCAGGAAATCCAGGCACAGCTGGATTCCGCCAGGATAGCGGAGGAATACGCCCAGTGGCAGCTGGACAGCGCCTACAAGGCGGAGCATCCGGAAGCGGTGCTTGCTCCGGAGGCATCGGCCCCCACCGCGGCAGCCCCGCAGTATTCTGACGAGTCCCTCAACGCCGCAGCCCAGGCGGAGGCCCAGACCGTAAAGCTGGAGAATTCCAAGCTTGAGGTGGCCTTCACCACCCGCGGCGCCCAGCCCCTTTCCGTTCGCGTCAAGGATTACACCAATTACGACAAGAGTGACCTCTACATCCTCAAGGAAGGCAAGTCGGAGCTCGGTTATACGGTGTATGCCCCCACGGCCATAGACACCAGGAAGTTCACTTTCCAGTATGTGGCGGAGGAATCCACGGACAGCACCGTGGTCATGCGTCTTCCCGTTGGAGAGGGCTACATCCAGCAGAAGTTCACCCTGGTTGAGGATTCATACTCTCTGAACGAGGAGCTTTCCTTTGTGGGTATGAACCTGGATGCTAACCGCTCCAGGAGCATCTCCGTGGACTTCCAGGCAACTCTTCCCCGCATGGAGAAGGGCTACAAGAACGAAACCCAGTACTCCCGCCTGAACTATTATTTCCCGGACGATAACAAGCCTGAGAATATTGGTAACGGCCGCAAGGGAAACAAGCGTTTCAACAACAACATTGAGTGGTTCGCTTTCCAGCAGCAGTTCTTCAGCGCCATCATGCGCGCACCGGAGAACTTCAACTACGGTGAGTTCGCCATAGACTTCGTCCCCAAGGACAGCCCGTCCCACGATCTCATGAACTGCAGCGCCAAGATGCAGGCAGACCTCAGGATAGAAGGCGGCAACGGCACTGCAAGCTTCGAGTTCTACTTCGGCCCCAACAACTACAAGGGCCTCAAGGCATACGGTCACGCATATGAGAAGGTGATTCCGCTGGGCGGTAAGATAATCGGCCTTTTCACAAAGTGGATCATTATCCCCATGTTTGACTGGCTGCACAGGGGTATTACCAACTTCGGTATCATCATCCTCCTGATGACCATCATCATCAAGATTGTGGTTCTGCCGCTCGCATACAAGAGCTATGCTTCGTCCGCAAAGACTCAGGCGCTGAAGCCGTTCATCGACAAGATAAACGCCAAGTATCCCAAGCAGGAAGACGCCATGAAGAAGCAGCAGGAGACCATGGAGCTATATAAGAAGGCGGGCGTGAACATGTTGGGAGGCTGCCTCCCCATGCTCCTTCAGCTGCCTATCTTGTGGGCCATGTTCCGCTTCTTCCCGGCATCCATAGAGCTTCGCCAGCAGCCTTTCCTCTGGGCAGAGGACCTGAGCGCTTATGACGATGTAATCCACTGGGGCACAAGCGTTTTGGGAATGGACCACATTTCCATCTTCGCACTCCTGATGGCCGTTTCCATGTTCTTCTACTCCAAGGCTACCATGCAGAGCCAGAACACCGGAGACGATCCCAATGCCAAGATGATGAGGGCCATGAGCCTGTACATGATGCCGGTCATGATGTTCTTCATCTGTAACAACCTCTCATCCGGTCTTAGCTACTACTACCTGCTGAGTAACCTCATCACCATGCTTGAAACCTGGATCATCCGCAAGTGGATTGTGAAGCCGGAGGAGATCATTGCAAAGGTGAAGGCGGCGGAGAACAAACCGGCTCCAAAGAGCAAATGGCAGCAACGTCTGGAAGAAGCCCAGAAGATGCAGCGCCAGATGCAGCAGGAACAGGCCAAGAAAAACCGCAGATAATGAAAAGACTGGCGTTAGCAGTTATATCCCTTATTCTTGTTGCGTACCCCTCAGGTGCGCAACAAGGCTTTATTTGGGATGTGAACTACGCCGTCCGGGACTGGTCCCAGAACCTCAGCGGAGGCAAACAGTTCCCTCTGGACGATTATCTCCAGTTTGCCCCGATTCTTGCATACACCATTGCCCTTCCTTTTGCCGATGGAGATTATTCCTGGCAGGAAAGAACTTGTGTGCTGGGAACGTCCTTCGCATCCATGATGGCCATTTGCTATGGCCTCAAATGGATAACTGGCGTGGAAAGGCCAAATGGACGGAACATGAACTCGTTTCCGTCGGCACATACAGCAATGGCGTTTATGGGAGCGGAACTGGTGCGTCGTGAATTCGGTCCCTGGTGGGGA
>CAMJJZ010000087.1 GCA_946406275.1 uncultured Bacteroidales bacterium
TCCACCAAAAACGCCAAATCGGTGGATGACGGGTGGTTTAAGATTGCCGGTCGTGGCCGGCAATGACTAAGAGCCGGAAACGGTCTTGGCTATCTTTTCAATGTTCAGTGACCTGGCGGAGGCGTCTATGATGTCTTTGTACACGCCGCCAGCGCGGTAGACATCGTCCGGGTGGCCGGACTGCTCTACGCGGCCCTTCTGGAGGGCATACACCATCTCGGAATCTATTATCTGCGATATGCTGTGGGAGATGATTATCACCGTACGGCCGGCCTTGATGGCGTCTATGCTGTTCTTGATCTGTTCCGTGGCAATGGCGTCAAGGGAGGCGGTGGGCTCGTCCAGGAAGATGATGGGCGGGTTCTTGAGGAACATGCGGGCAATGGCAATGCGCTGCTGCTGGCCTCCGGAGAGGTCGCTGGCCTTGTTCTGGAACTGCTTGGGAAGAGCCATGATCTGGTCATATATGCTTGACTTCTTGGCGGCTTCAACTACTTCTTCAAAAGTGGCGTCAGGCTTGCCGTAGCGTATGTTTTCCTCTATTGTGCCGTCAAAGATGTGGTTCTTCTGGAGCACAAGGCCGATGTTCTCTCGCAGATACTTGGTATCGTACTCGCGGAGGTCCACGCCGTCCAGCATGATCTGCCCTTTCTGCGGCTCGTAGAACTTGTCCAGCAGGTTCACGATGGTGCTCTTTCCCGCACCGGAAAGGCCCACCAGGGCGGTTATCTTGCCGGGCTCGATAACCATGTTCACGTCCCACAGGGCCTGGTTACCGTTGGGGTAGGTGAAATCCACACCCTTGAGCTCGAACTTGCCGTGGATGGCCGCGGGCTTGTAGCTGCCGCTGGGCTCCACCTCCTCTTCCGAATCCAGGATGCTGAAGAAGCCCTCGGCATAAATAAGGGCGTCGTTCACATCGTCAAATATCCTCTGCAACTGCGTAATTGGCGCTATAACGTTGGAGAAGAGCATCACGTGGTACATGATCTTACCTATGGTCATTCCGGGATAGCCGGTGAGGACCAGATATGCGGTGAGGATAATCACCAGCACCGTTCCAACCTGCTTCACGAAGCTCTTTACACCGCTGTAGTAGAAGCTCACCTGGCGGGTTTTGACCTGATTCTCCGTAACCCTGTTCTGGAGGTCCAGCTGCTTGGAGGCCTCTATGCTTTCGCGGTTGAAGGACTTGATGACGTTTATGCTGTCGATTATGTTCTTGATGCCCTGGCTCTTGGTTTCCAGGTAGGAGCGCATCTCACGGCGCCAGCCTTTGAGCCGGCGGGCTTGCCTGTATGTAATCCAGAAATATATGGGCACGATTCCCAGCGCGACCAGTCCCACGTAAACGTTGGCGGCGAACATCAGAATCAAAGCCAATAATGCGCTGGTGAACAGCGGCAGAAGGTCTATGAAAAAGTTCTGGACCGTGCGGGAGATGCTGCTCACGCCCTGGTCTATACGGGCCTGGACCTTGCCGGTGGCGTTTTCATCGGCACTGAAGTAGGCCATGCGGAAGGTGAGAACCTTCTCTATCACGCTCTGGGAAAGGTCCCTGGAAACGAAGATGCGCATGCGTTCGCCGTAGTAGTTCTGGGCGAAGGTGATGACGGCGCTCAGGATTTCCTTTCCAAGCAGCACGCAGGATATAATTATAAGGATGCGCGCCGCCTGGTTCCAGGTGAAGTCAGTGCCTATGAGGGCATTGATGGCGTCCACCGTCCTGTCCAGCACGATGGCGTTCACCTGCTGCATGGCAGACCCCACCAGCGTGAGGATGAGAGTTATGAGCACCAGCCATCTGTAAGGTCTTACAAACGGCCTGATGTTGCGGAAGAGTTGGAATAAGTTCATTTCATGTACTGTTCAAGGAAGGCGTCGCGGATGGGCGGCCAGGCTGGCTCCAGCCACATTGCATGGCCGCAGGTGGGGACGCACAGGTAGTGCTTTTCCTTGCTTCCCAGATTGTTGTAGATGGCAAAGTTGGTGTGAGGCGGGCAGGTGGGGTCCTGCAGGCCAAAGGCCATGTACGTGGGACACTTGATCCTGGGCGCCAGGTTCTTGATGTCGAAATAGGAGAGCATCTGGAACAGCTCTTCGCGGTCCAGGCCTTCCGCATCGGCGGTGTCCGTTACCTCGTGTACGGGCCACCATACAATCTTGTAGTAGTCACGATAGTCGCCAAGGAAGGGGACTGCGGGGGCTATTGCCTTGATGCGGCTGTCCAGCGCGGCGGCAACGAAGGTGAGGGCGCCTCCCTGGCTTTCCCCAAGGGCTACAATATGCTCCGGATCGGCCTGGGGGAGGCCAGCGGCAAAGTCTATTGCCCGGATGGCATCGGCAAAAGCGCCACGGTAGTAGAAGGTGTCCTTGGAGGAGAGGCCGCGGTCTATCCACCGGGCTTCTTCCTCGCGGAAAATGCCCTGGCCGCGCACGCTCACAAGGAAGTCTATGCGGTCCGGATTGGCGGAAGGGTCAAAGTAGAAGATGGGGGCGCCGTAGCCCATATAGGACATCACCACGGGGTACTTGCCCTCCGCATTGGGAACGCAGATAATACCGCCTGCAAGGGCTCCGTCAAGGGAGGTGTAAGTGACCCTGTAGGTGGTCCTGAGGTCGTTTGACTGCTCCGGGACCATTGTAAGCTCCGCGTCCATGGGAACCTCCCGCATGGCGGCAAGGGTGCTTTCCCAGAAGGCGTCGAAGTCCGGCGCGGAGTCCGGGGGACTGACCACATCGTCCGGGCGGATGCCTATGTTGAAGTGCACGTCCGGTGCCAGGCGGACCTCATAGAAGCCGGGCTTGAGCTTTCCCAGGTCCACGTTCAGGAGGCTGTCCGGGCCCACCTCCACATCTTTTTCAAGGACGATTTCCGGCTCCGGGGCCATAAGGGACAGGTCCGTTACCAGCTGCAGCTTTGCTGCTCCGGTGAGGTTGACCTTGGTGTTTAAGGTATAGGGGCCTTTGCCAGTGAAAAGCCATGCGGGGCCGTCTGCCGCCGCTCCGGTGGGTTTTGTGCCGCAGCATGATGCCAGCACGAATCCCGTGAGAATGAGGAGTATACTGCGTTTCATGGCATAAATATACGAACAATTTGTCACATTTTGAGTGGAATCTGCATCTATAAGGCGTATGAAAAAGATTATTATCCCCATAGCGGCATTGGCCGCACTCATGATATCCGGATGCGAGGCAGCATACGACATGCCCGGTGCGATGTATGACAATGCCTCAATGATGAATTATGCAATGGAAGGCGGAGAGGAAGATCCCTCCGGAGACCGTTTCGACAAAATAGTGGAGAATCCCTTCGTGGAAACCGCCACGGAGCCCGTCTCCACCTTCTCCGTAGACGCAGACGGCGCTGCCTACGCATATATGCGGATGTGCCTCACAAACGGCTACCTCCCTTCTCCAAACGCCGTACGTATAGAAGAGTACCTCAACTACTTCACCTTTGACTATTCAGATCCCCAGGATGGCGCAACCGTGGCCCTCAACGCAGAGGCCGGTCCCTGCCCCTGGAACACCGGGCACAAGCTCCTCCGCCTTGGCATCAAGGGCAGGAGCCTTGCGGCAGATGAGATTCCCCAGGCAAACTTCGTGTTCCTGGTGGACGTGTCCGGCTCGATGAACTCGGCAGACAAACTTCCCCTCCTCAAGAAGAGCCTCATCACTATGCTGGGCTATATGCGCCCCTCGGACAGGATTGCCCTTGTCAAGTATGCCAGTGGCACGGAACTGGTACTCCAGTCCACCTCCGTCTCCAACCGCAAAACCATAGAGAATGCCATCAACAACCTGGTGGCAGGCGGTTCCACCGCAGGCGCAAGCGGTATGAAGATGGCCTATGAGGAGGCCCAGAAGAACTACATCCAGGGCGCAAACAACCGCGTGATTATGGGCACGGACGGTGACTTCAACGTGGGTATCACCGGTACGGACGCCATATGCGAGTTCGTGGAGGAGTATGCCGCCAAGGGTATCTACCTCACCATCTGCGGCTTTGGAAGCGGCAACCTCAACGACTCTATGATGGAGAAAGTCTCCAATTGCGGCAACGGCACCTACGAGTACATAGACTCTGAAGGTGAACTCACCAAGGTGTTCGTGAACGAGCGCTCAAAGTTCGTGTCAGTGGCCAACGACTGCAAGACCCAGGTCACCTTCAACCCGGAAGTGGTTGCAAGGTACCGCCTCATTGGCTACGAGAACCGCGTCCTCCAGAACGAGGACTTCGAGAACGACAAGGTTGACGCCGCTGAGATTGGCGCAGGCCAGACCATCACCGCCCTGTATGAGCTGGAAATGGCCGGAGAAGGCAGCATAGGCAAGTTCGATTTCCGCTACAAGGACGCCCTGGGAGAGGACAGCAAGCTTGTTTCCCTGGAACTCCCCGCCGCTGGCACCAAGACCTCTGAGAACCTTCAGTTTGCATCGTCCATAGCCGCCTACGGCCTGTGGCTCCGTGACTCCCAGTACAAGTGCGAAGCCTCCCTGGACATGGCAATAGAGCTTGCCCAGAACTCCATTGGCAAGGATCCCTACGGCCTCCGCAGCGAATACGTGAAACTGCTCCAAAAGGCAGCCACGATTAAATAAACAAAACAACCTTATTAACTATTCAAAAAAGGAGACCGCCTGTACTGGTGGTCTCCTTTTCCGTTATCTTGCAATACTTTTGGGTGCCCCATCCACGGATTTGGCGTTTTTGGTGGACAAGTTGGCGTTTTACCGGGTTTGTCCACGGAAATGGGGTGTTTTGGTGGAT
>CAMJJZ010000088.1 GCA_946406275.1 uncultured Bacteroidales bacterium
TTTATTCTGAACGAAGACCTGAGGCAGGACCCCAGGATGGTGTCTTTCCTGAAAGACCTGGAGGACGCCACCTTCGAAGTTTATGAGATTAAGACCAAGAGCGACGTGATTCCTGAGACGGACCTGGTGCTGTCCATGGGCGGCGACGGAACGTTCCTGAGCGCCGCGCACGTGGTGGCGGACATCGGCCTTCCCATCCTTGGCGTCAACTTCGGCCGCATAGGCTTCCTGTGCGAAAACCGCCCGGAAGACGTACGCAAGGCCCTGACGGAGGGGAACTTCTCCATCGAGTACCGTACGGTCCTGAACGCCACCCTGAAGGGCCCGGATGCCCGGAGGTCCATCGGCATGCTCCCGTATTCCGTGAACGAGGTCTCCCTGCACAGGAGCGGATCGTCGGTCCTTGGCATCCACGTGAGCATCGACGGTGACCCTCTCCCTACGTATTGGGCCGATGGTCTCCTGGTCGCAACCTCCTCCGGTTCAACCGCTTACTCCCTGAGCGTGGGCGGTCCTATCTGTATGCCTGACACCAAGGTCCTTATCCTTGCACCTATATCTCCGCACAACCTCAACGTGAGGCCTATCGTGCTTCCGGAAACCTCAAAGGTGGACATCTCCTTCGAGTCCCGCGACGGCCGCGCAACCATGTCCACGGACAACCGCACGGTAGAAATCCGTCCGGACTGGACAATTCATGTAGAGATGGCACAATTTTCGCTTAAAAGGGTGCGGATCTCAGAATCCGGCTTCGTGAAGGCTCTCACTTCACGCCTGTTCTGGGGAGAAGATATGAGAAACAATGGAAAATAAGAACATTCCCGTCCACGTATCCATTATAATGGACGGAAACGGCCGGTGGGCGAAAGCCCGTGGCAAAGACAGGGTTTTCGGGCATTTCGAGGGCGTGAAGAGCGTCCGCGCCTGCACGGAAGCAGCCGTTGAAGACGGCGTGAAGTATCTCTCCCTGTATGCATTCTCTGAGGAAAACTGGAACCGTCCGGCCGACGAAGTCTCCACCCTCATGAAACTCATGATGAAATCCATCCATGATGAGGTGTCCACCCTCATGGACAACGGCGTGAGATTCGTGGTCCTGGGTAACCGTGAGCGTCTTGGAGAAGACCTCTGCAAGGCCATCGACGCCCTAATGGAGAAGACTGCCAACAACAGCAGGATGACCCTCATAATCTTCCTTTCCTACAGCGGAAAATGGGATATCGTCCAGGCCATGAAAAAGGCCGCCAGGGAGCTTTCTCCGGAGGAATTCCAGGCCATGAAGACAGAGGATTTCGACAATTATCTGGTCACCGCCGGCATTCCGGATCCTGATCTCCTTATCCGCACTTCAGGAGAGGAGAGGATTTCCAACTATCTGCTCTGGCAGAGCGCCTACACGGAGTTCGTATTCTCCGATGTGCTTTGGCCGGATTTCCGTAAACCGGATTTCCGCGCAGCCCTTGCGGAGTACGCCCGCCGTGACCGCAGATATGGCAAAGTAAAATAAAATGGTTAAATTTGCAGGATAATTTATAAGGAATGAAAGTAGGACGGATAATCTGCGCAGCACTTCTGGCACTTGCCTCTTTCGGGGCAATGGCTCAGGGTAACCGCAGTTCCATTGAGGTAGATTACCTGCATCCCCGCAAATACGTTGTGGGTGGTGTAGGCGTTGAAGGGAACCAGTATTTCTCCGAGAATCAGATCCTGCAGCTCTCCGGTCTTCGTCCCGGCATGAGCGTTACTGTACCGGGAGAGGATATTACCGGAATCGTTGAGCGCCTTGTAGCCCAGCGCTATTTCGAGGACATCGCCGTAGTAATAGATCAGGAGAACGCCGCACGTGACACCGCGTGGTTCAAGATAGTTATCAAAGAGCGCCCCAGGGTGTCCAGATGGACATACACCGGTGTAAAGTCCGGAGAGAAGAAAGACCTCCAGGAGCGCCTGAACCTCCGCCCGGGCCGCGAGTTCTCTGACTATGTCAAGACTACGGCCGTAGATATCATCAAGCGTTATTATAAGGAAAAGGGTTTCCTCAAGGTGGATGTGGACGTGGATGTTCAGAAGGATACCATCATACGCAGCGCCATCCGCGTGAACTTCGACGTAAAGCGCGGCAACAAGGTCAGGATCAAGGACATCAACTACGATGGCATAGGTGAGATCAAGCCGTACAAGCTTGCCAAGAACATGAAGGAGACCCATGCAAACGTGTGGTACAACTTCTTCAAGAGCAAGAAGTTCAAGGAAGAGGAGTACAAGACGGACCGCAAGACCGTCCTGGAAGCCTTCAACGAGGCCGGCTACCGCGACGCCCGCCTGGTCCGCGACTCCGTCTACTACATTGACGACAAGCATCTGGACATAGACATGGTCTTCGACCAGGGCGGGAAGTACTACTTCAGGGACATTACCTGGACCGGTAACTCCGTTTATTCGTCGGAAATCCTCAACGAAATCCTCAAGATCCAGAAGGGCGACGTGTACGATATCGTCACCCTTGAAAAGCGTCTCCACGGCGGAGGCAAGCAGACGGACTATGACATCTCCAAGCTTTACAAGGACAACGGTTACCTCTTCTTCAGCGTAACCCCCGTGGAAGTGAATATCCAGAACGATTCCGTCGATGTGGAGCTCCGCATCTCGGAGGGCAAGCCCGCCATCCTCAACGATGTCATTATCAACGGCAACGACCTCACCAACGAAAGAGTCATCCGCCGTCAGGTCATGACCCGTCCCGGCTACCTGTTCTCCCAGACTGACTTCGAGCGTTCCATCCGCGAAATCGCCTCCATGGGCCAGTTCGACCAGGAAGCCATCATGCAGTACGGAACCGGTTACAACCTCATTCCAAACCAGCTGAACAATACTGTAGACGTCATTTATAACGTTACGGAAAAGCCATCGTCCCAGTTGGAGCTCTCCGGCGGTTGGGGCGGACGCACCTTCGTAATGACTGCGGGCGTGAGCTTCAACAACTTCTCCACGCGCCGCATGTTTGAAAAGGGCGCCTGGAGGCCCGTTCCGCTGGGTGACGCCCAGAACCTCGCAATCCGTTTCCAGACAAACGGTAAGTATTACACCACCTTCAGCGCCAGCTTCTCGGAACCCTGGCTCTTTGGCAAGAAACCCACGTCGCTGAGCATCTCCGGATACTATTCCAAGATGACCAACGCCATGTACTATTATAATTACTTCTCAGAGCTGCTGGATGCATCCCAGTCCTTTGAAGTGTATGGTTTCAGCGCAGGTCTGGGTACCCGCCTCAAGTGGCCGGACAACTATTTCGTATTCTACAACAACCTGAGCTGGCAGACATACCGCCTCCATGACTGGACAAACTCCTTCTTTGCTTTCAACAACGGTACGTCCCACAACATAAGCTACTCCGCCTCGCTGTCCAGGAACTCCACGGACCAGCAGATCTATCCCCGTCAGGGATCGGATTTCTCCGCCTCGCTGCAGATAACTCCTCCGTTCTCCCTGTTCCGTAAGTTCACGTACGATGCTGACGGTAATAAGGTTCCCGTGGCCAGTTACAAGGATGTTGACTACGACACTTGGACCAGCGCCCAGCGCTACAAGTGGATCGAGTACCACAAGTGGAAGTTCAGCGGCGCCACCTATACCAAACTGGTGGGAGACCTCGTCCTCATGACAAGGGCGCAGTTCGGCTTCCTGGGTTACTACAACCGCAACTGGGGATATTCCCCGTTCGAAAACTTCCAGGTGGGCGGTGACGGCATGACCGGTTACATGACCTACGGAGCGGAAATCGTTGCCCTGCGTGGTTACACGGATTATTCCCTTACTCCCCGCAAGGTCACGCCTTACAGCCAGAGCGGTACCAGCTACGCCGGTAACCTGTACGACAAGTTCACCGTCGAGCTCCGTTATCCGGTTATCCTCCAGCCTCAGTCCACCATCTATGCCCTGGCATTCCTGGAGGGCGGTAACTGCTGGTCGGATTTCCGCGAGTTCAACCCCTTCCAGATCAAGCGTGCCGCAGGTGTGGGCGTGAGGGTATTCCTCCCTATGATAGGCCTGCTTGGCATAGACTGGGGCTATGGATTTGACGACAAGACTAACGGTGGAAGCCAGTTCCACTTTGTGATAGGACAGCAGTTCTAGAGCGTGATGGCATGAAGTTTGAGAAAATGACTGTGGCCTAAGAAAGATTAATAATTAAAACTTGAGATATGAAAAAGATTTTTGTCATTGCAGTTGCCTCTTTAATGGCACTTTCCGCAAGCGCCCAGAAGATTGGACGCGTGAACTTCAACGAGCTTGTGATGCTCATGCCGGAAATGGATGCAGCCCGTGAAACAATCGCAGCCTCCCAGAAGGAAGCAGAAGAGACCTATGCCGCCATGGTAGAGGAATATCAGGGTAAGGTTTCCCAGTACCAGCAGAAGAGCGCAAGCTGGACCGCCGCCATCAAGGAGTCCAAGGAAAAAGAGCTCTACGATATCCAGAATCGCATCCAGGAGTTCCAGCAGAACATCTCCCAGGAGCTTCAGCAGCAGCAGTCCCAGCTCATGGCCCCCATCAACGAGAAGGCCAACAACGCCGTTAAGGAACTCGCCAAGGCAAAGGGCATCGACGTCCTCTTTGACGCCTCCCAGGCCATCTACTTCTCCGATGCAGTAGAAGACCTCACCGCCGACGCCCGCAAGGCCCTCAACATCCCCGCGGACCGCACCATTGAAGCCCTCCAGGCAGAACTCGCCGCCCAGGCCCAG
>CAMJJZ010000089.1 GCA_946406275.1 uncultured Bacteroidales bacterium
TATTGTAAATCAACAAATAATTCCTATCTTTGCAGTCCCAATTTTTAACGGCTGAAAGGCAGAGTAAGGGCTGGCAGCGTCCAGACGCCTCAGGCTCAAACTTTTAAACAAGTTTTGTAGAATGTACGCAATCGTAGACATTGCAAGCCAGCAGTTCAAGGTAGAAGCTGGACAGGACATTTTCGTGAACAGGCTGCAGGCCAAGAACGGAGAGTCCGTGGAGTTCGCCAAGGTTCTCCTCATAGACAATGAGGGCGCCGTAAAGGTAGGTACTCCTTATGTTGATGGAGCAGTTGTCAAGGCCACCGTCCTGGACGATGACGCAAAGGCAAAGAAAGTGCTCGTGTTCAAGAAAATCCGCCGCAAGGGATTCCAGACTCTGAACGGTCACCGTCAGAAGCTCACCAAGATCCACATCGACGCTATCGCTTAACTTTAAAGGAGACAGAGATTATGGCACACAAGAAAGGTCAATCAAGTTCCAAGAACGGTCGTGAGTCCCATTCCAAGAGACTCGGCATCAAGAAGTTCGGCGAAGAGGTCGTAAAGGCCGGCAACATCATCGTACGCCAGAGGGGTACCGCCCACAATCCGGGCCTCAACGTCGGCATGGGTAAAGATCACACTCTTTATGCCCTTGTAGACGGAACCGTAAAGTTCACCCGCAAGCGTGAGAACAAGTCCTTCGTTTCCGTAGTTCCCTTTGAGAACTAATTTGGAGGACGCAAAACAATTAAGGAGGACCTCGCCGTCCTCCTTTATTATTAAAACACTATGCTTACACTCAAAACCCTGCGTGAAGACCCCGAGATGGTCATCCGCAAACTCGCAAAAAAGCATTTCGACGCCCGTGAGATAGTTATGGACGTCATAGCCATGGACGACAGGCGCAAAGCCATCCAGCAGGAATCCGACGCCCTCCTTGGCCAGCAGAAGAAGGCCGCCGCGGAAATCGGCATGCTCATGAAGGCCGGCAAGAAGGAAGAGGCTGAAGCCGCAAAGGCAGAAGTTGCTGCCCTCAAGGCCCGCTCAACCGAGCTCCTTGCAGAGGCCGATGCCAACGCCGCCGCCCTCCAGGATAAACTGGTCCTCCTTCCCAACCTCCCGTACGATCTTGTACCGGAAGGCGCCGGCGCAGAGGACAACCTGGTGGTGAAGATGGGCGGTCCGGAGCCCAACCTCCCGGAGAACGCCCTTCCTCACTGGGAACTGGCCAAGAAGTACGATATCATCGACTTCGACCTTGGCGTAAAGATCACCGGTGCGGGTTTCCCCGTGTACAAGGGTAAGGGTGCAAAGCTCCAGAGGGCGCTCATCAACTTCTTCCTGGACCGCAACACTGCTGCCGGTTACAAGGAAGTCGAGCCTCCCGTGATGGTGAATGCGGCATCGGGCTTCGGCACCGGCCAGCTCCCTGACAAGGAAGGTCAGATGTACCACGCCACCCTGGACAACTTCTATATGGTCCCCACTGCAGAGGTGCCCGTGACCAACATTTTCCGCGACGTTATTCTTGCCGACAGTGACTTCCCCCAGAAGCTCACCGCCTACACTCCTTGCTTCCGCAGGGAGGCTGGTTCCTACGGCAAGGACGTCCGCGGCCTTAACCGCCTTCACCAGTTCGACAAGGTGGAAATCGTTCGCGTGGAGAAGCCGGAAAACAGCTACGCTGCTCTGGATGAGATGATTGCACACGTAGAGAGCCTGGTTAATGAGCTTGGCCTCAAGTACCGTATCCTCCGCCTTTGCGGCGGAGACATGAGCTTCACCAGCGCCATCACCTATGACTTCGAGCTCTACAGCGCAGCCCAGGGCCGCTGGCTCGAGATTTCTTCCGTCTCCAACTTCGAGAGCTACCAGGCCAACCGCCTGCACCTCCGCTACAAGGACCAGGACGGCAAGATGCAGCTTGCACACACCCTCAACGGCAGCTCCCTCGCGCTTCCGCGCGTAGTTGCAGCTCTCCTTGAGGACAACCAGAAAGACGGCTACATCGAGATCCCCGAGTGCCTCAGGCCTTACACCGGCTTCGACCGCATTGACTAACGAGAGGATCATACTTGGAATTGACCCCGGAACCCAGCTGCTGGGTTTCGGGATCATTCGTTCCATTGGGAAGAAGGCGGAGTACGTGGATATGGGAGTACTGGACCTGAGGAAGGAGAAGGACGCCTATGTGAAGCTCAAGGCAATCTACGACACCATAAGCGAGGTTTGCAAGAGCTATCACCCCACGGAACTGGCAATCGAGAGCCCGTTCTACGGGAAGAATGCACAGGTTGTGCTTAAGCTTGGCCGTGCGCAGGGTGCGGCAATGATCGCCGCCCTGGAGTACGGCGTTCAGAACGTAACGGAATATGCTCCAAGGAAGGCAAAGGAAGTGATTGTGGGTAACGGCGCGGCGTCCAAGGAGCAGGTGCAGCTTATGCTTGAAAAGCAGCTTGGCGTGAAGCTGGAATCGCGTTATCTGGATGCCACTGACGCCCTTGCAATAGCCCTATGCCACCATTTCCAGACCAATAATCCCGTGGCTGCAGCCAAGGGCAAGGGTGGCTGGGAGCAGTTCCTGAAGGATCACCCGGAGAGAATTAAATAATATTTTTCAAAACTCTTTAAACCTTCAGCGCGTGCGCGTGTCTAATGGGGAGTTAACAGTGTTTTATGGTTAGAAAAGCAGTAGTTGCCATCCTGGCAGCATTCGTCTCACTCAGCGCGCTCGCGCAGACGCACAAGGTAGACGTCGTCCTCAAGGACGCATCAAACGGAGAACCCGTAGGCTTTGCCACGGTATCCCTCACCGCAGACAAGGGCACTCCCAAGTATGCCCTCACTGACGGCGAAGGCAAGGCCACCCTGGAAAAGGTCCACAACGGAAAGTACACTTTCAAGGCAGAGATCATGGGTTATGTGACGGTGGAAAAGACCGTCACCGTGGAAGGTCACACCAACCTGGGAGAAATCAAGATGGAACTTGACTCCAAGGTGCTGGACGCCGCATCCGTATCGGCAGTTGGCAACCCCATCATCATCAAGAAAGATACGGTGGAGTATAACGCATCGTCCTTCAAGATAAGCGAGGACAACATGCTGGTAGACCTCCTGAAGAAGCTCCCGGGCATCGAGGTTGAGTCCGACGGTACCATCACCTCCAACGGTGAGACCATCTCCAAGATTACCATCGCCGGCAAGACCTTCTTCCTGGACGATCCCCAGCTGGCCTCCCAGAACATTCCCGCCAAGCTCATCGAGAAGGTGAAGGTGGTGAAAAAGAAAAGCGAACAGGCAGAGTTCACCGGCATTGACGACGGAGAGGAAGAGACTGTAATAGACCTCACCGTCCAGCGCGGGATGATGAACGGCGTGTTCGGAAACGTCATGGGAGGCGCCGGTCACGATGTTCCCTCAACCGGCACCGGAGACTTCCGCTGGCAGAGTTCTTTCATGGGTGGTAAATTCACGGAGAAAACCCAGATCAGCGTCATTGCCAATGCCAACAATACCAACAACCGCGGCTTCAACGACTTCACCTCCAGCATGATGGGAGGTATGATGGGCGGCGGCGGCATGATGGGCCGTGGCGGCGGAATGGGCGGCTGGGGCGGCTCCAACGGCATCACAACCTCCTGGATGGGCGGCATAAACGGCAACTGGGACCTTCTGGGAGACAAGATGCAGCTTGGCGGCAACTACCTCTACAACGGCTCCAGGACCGACGTCGAAGAATCTTCCTACAAGGAGACCTACCGCGACGACGGATCGGCCCTCATCTCCGATACCGACGGCATGAGCACCCGCTTCACCGACGGCCACCGCTTTGGCATGCGCCTGGAGCACAAGTTCTCTGAGAACACTTCCATCCTGTTCCAGCCGCAGTTCAACTTCGGCAGCGGCAACTACCTGCAGCAGAGCGGCTTCGACACCGACACCCGTGCTGCGGACGGCACCCTGACCAACACCAACGACGGTTTCACCCACGGCAGCGGCGCCAACAACAACTGGAGCACCAGGGGGTTCCTCCTCCTGCGCCAGCGCCTGGGAATTCCCGGCCGTACGATATCGGCAAACGTGGACTGGAGTATCTCCCGCAACAAGATGACGGGCTACAACCAGTCACTCACCAATTCAGTTGCCGGTGCAGACTACGTTAACCAGTACATCGACCAGAAGTCCAACAGCGAAAGCGCCGGAACCAGGATCGTCTACACTGAGCCTCTGGGCAACTACTTCTACCTTGAAGGAAGCTACAACTTCCGATTCTCCCAGAGCACCTCGCTCAAGGACACTTATGACAGCGGTGCATACAACTGGACCGGCATAGGTTACGACAACAATCTCCACAGGATAGTGGATGCCGCAGGGGAGCCGCTCGCAGTGCTTCCTTTCGACTTCAGCAACTATAACAGCGGAACAAAGAACGACACCTACTCCAACAGCATCCTCAATATAAACCGCAACCACAACATGGGCCTGGCGTTCATGTATCAGAGGGAGCAGGCCCGTGCCCAGATAGGTATTTCCGCAATTCCTACCAGCACAACCAACCTTACCAACGGCAAGGGTTATGAGAGCAATGTCTGGAACTTCTCCCCGCGTGCAATGGTGTTCTACGACTTCAACGAGAACTCCAATATCCGCCTGTTCTACTTCGGCCGCAGCGCACAGCCTTCAACCTCACAGCTGATGCCTGTCATGGACAACTCCAATCCTCTGTCCATGAGCCT
>CAMJJZ010000090.1 GCA_946406275.1 uncultured Bacteroidales bacterium
TTGGGCCTGTCGCAGCCAAAGGAAATGGCCACTATGCCCGTATCCTTATATTGAGTGTAGGAGCACTCGATTCCGTACACCCAGCCACGTTTTTCGCGGAGTTCTGCGTTCAAAAGTGAGTTTGACGCCGGCCCGCCAAGAATGTTTACCAGAAACGCCGCAACAAGTCTTTCCGGCATCTGGTGCAGACCTGGAGCATGACCGCCGATTACGGCGTTGACCTCGTGGTTATGCTTGTCAATTACCTTGTGGAAAGTACTCATTGTCAATCTTCTGAACGGTTTTTTCAAGGACGGATTCGTCAATGTCGGCTACAATGGTAAAAGCCATTCTCTCCGGAACAAACTTCTCTGCCACGAACTTCCGGAGCATGGGAGCGGTAATCTTTTTCACCGATGCCGTGGTCCCGAGGATGGGCGTTTCCAGTGCCGATCCCTTGAAGAGCATGCACTCGAAATTGTCGTAGATGTCCTCAGCCGGGTTGTCCTTGTACTGGATAATCTCGTCAAGGATTACGCCGCGCTCGGTCTCGATCTCATCGTCCGGAAAAGTGGACTCGGTGGCAAGCTCAAAGAGCAGCCTGGCGGCCTTGGGAAGGTCTTCCTTCAGTACAGTTGCGTGAAGCACAATCTCTTCCTTGGTGGTGTATGCATTGAGTTCCCCGCCCAGGCGGTCCAGGTAGCCGGAGATTACGGCGGCCGATTTCTTCTTTGTTCCGCGGAACATGGTGTGCTCCGTGAAATGGGCTATGCCGGCAGGAAAGCCGGACTCGTCCCTTGTGCCCACGCCTATGGAAAGGGCACAGTAGGCCACGGAGCGGCCGCTGCGCTTTACTGCATATTTGAGCCCGGAAGGGCAAACCCCGCACCTCATCTTCCCCTTGCTATTTTGCCAAGGTCTTTGGCCAGGAATCCGGCGTCTTTGCCTGCGGAAATCTTGTGGCGGGAGATATAGACAAGCCTGTGTGTATTGGCCTCGAAGAGCATGTTATAGCACCAGGAGGCACCTTCTACGGGGAACATGGGGGCAACAACGTATGAGCATAGGGAATTGAAGGACGATGACAGGAACTTTGCGTCGGACTCGTCCTCAGAGACAATGAAAAAGTCAGGGTCCAGGTACCTGGAAGTATCTTTTACGGACGTGGAAATATCGTCCCGGGACATCCAGATAGACATCATCTTGCCTTCCCGGCGGTAGTTGCCGTTGAACCAGGCACTGCCAAGATATGCCGTCTTTTCGGATGTCATGGCAGCCTCTGTGAAATCCTGGATGGAATTGACCATGGCGCCAAGATAAACCAGTTCCCTTCCGGAGCTGCTGCCGGCGGCGCAAAGGGGCAGGGAAATGACCTCGTGCATGCCCGATGTGCCTTCTCCGGCCTCCGGGCCGCCCTTTACAAGGGTAAGGAACTGCAGCGACGGAGCCATCTCTCCCTTGAACATGGTGGAACCCACGAGGAGGAAGTAGTAGTCGGCCGATTTTTTCAGCCGCTCGAAATCTGCGGGCGTGCAGAATTCAAAGGGGGAGAGCGTCCAGCAGTTCACCACTTCCTGGCGGAGCGCACCGTCAAGAAGGTCGCTGCCCGGGAGCACCACCTTGGTTATCTTGTCAGAAAAATCGGCAATGACGTATTTCTTTGTAGACACCCTTCCCTGGGCAAGTGCCGTCAGGTATGCCAGGATGAACAATATCGTAAACATGAGTTTTCTCATTGTGCAATAAAAGCGTATGTTATTGTGCCCATCTGCCTTGCGGGCGCGGTTTCCGACGATGAGAACTTCGAAAGCCGTGCCGCATTCTTTGCAAACTCGTGAAGGCACTTGTCGTTTGTGGAGATGTCCTCATTCACTTTGACGTTGATGACGTCTCCTTTATTGTTCACGGCAATCATTACCGTAACCTCTCCGGCACCGTAGCAGCGGTACGCGGGGATTGGAAGGCGTGATGCCTTGCGGCCGTCAAGGCTCCAGGACAGCACGGAGGGGCCGCTGTAGGGCTTGGTCTCCTTCTTGGGCTCGTTGATCTTGGGGGCGGGAGCGGCTACAATCCCATCGTCCACGGTCTGGTTCTGGCCGTCCTTGAGTTCCTGGGCAAGGCGCTCGGCCTCCTTGTAGAGCTCTTCCGCGTTGGTGTTGCGATCGTCTTTGAGGGCGGAGCGATCCACGGCTATGTTGCGTATGGGAATGGCCTGGGCGGCTTCTATGAGCTCTTCCAGCTTCTCCGCGGTCATTTCCTTGAAAATCTTCTCCCGCTCCTCGCGCTCCTGCTCCTCCATCTTGGTGAAATCCAGCACGAAGCTGTTCTCCCTCTTCCACTCAGACCCAATCTGCACAAGCAGCAGTACGATAATCACCGCGACGTGAACTATCGCGGTGATGTACAATCCGGCCTTTGTTTCGGGGGAGAGGCGTTTCATTTCTTCCTTTTCTGCCTTTTGCTCTTGAGGGCTTTTTCAACAGTATTGGTGATGATGTCAATGGCAACCTTGTTGTGACCGCCCTGGGGGACGATTACATCGGCATAACGCTTGGAGGGCTCGATGAACTGAAGGTGCATGGGCTTCACGGTGTCGCAGTAGTGCTCGATGGCGGTTTCTATGGTACGGCCGCGCTCCGCTATGTCGCGCACCATGATGCGCATGAGGCGGTCATCGTCATCGGCATCAACGAAGATCTTGATGTTCATCTGGTCCCTGAGTTCCTTGCAGGTGAAGATGAGGATGCCTTCAACAATGATTACATCGGCAGGCTCAACGGTTACCGTTTCCGTTGTGGAACGGGAGCAGGTGATGTAGGAGTACACGGGCTGCTCAATGGTTTTTCCGCTCTTGAGCTCACGGATCTGCTGACACATGAGCTTCCAGTCAATGGCGTCCGGGTGGTCGAAGTTGATGTTCTTCCTTTCCTCCACGGGGACGTGGCTGGAATCCTTGTAATAGGAGTCCTGGGGAATAACGACTACTTTTCCCTGAAGCTGCTCTGTGATAGCCTTGACCACAGTGGTTTTTCCTGAGCCGGAACCGCCGGCGATACCGATTACTAGCATATTCTAGAATTCTGCGTTTTTGGGTGTTCTGGGGAACGGGATCACATCACGGATGTTGGCCATGCCGGTGACAAAGAGGAGAAGGCGCTCGAAGCCAAGGCCGAAACCGCTGTGAGGCACACTGCCGTAACGGCGGGTGTCTATGTACCACTCAAGGTTCTTGCGGCTCATGCCAAGCTCGTCAATGCGCTGTTCAAGCTTCTCAAGGGAGGCTTCACGCTCTGATCCGCCAATGATTTCGCCAATCTTGGGGAAGAGGACGTCCATGCCGCGGACCGTGCGGCCGTCCTCGTTCTGCTTCATGTAGAAGGCCTTGATATCCTTGGGGAAGTCAATGAGGATGACGGGTTTCTGGAAGTGCTTTTCTACCAGGTAGCGCTCGTGCTCGCTCTGGAAGTCCGTGCCCCAGTGAACGGGGTACTCGAACTTCACGCCGTCGGCGACTGCCTTTTCCAGGATTTCCACCGCCTCCGTGTAGGTGACTTTCTGGAAGGGGATGCCAAGGACGCTCTGCATGCGGGCGATGAGGCCGTCGTCGTATTTGTCGTTGAGGAACTTGAGGTCGTCCATGCAGTTGTCCAGGGCATACTGCACAAGGTATTTCACGAACTCCTCCGCCAGGGCCATATTGTCATTGATGTCGTAGAAGGCCATTTCCGGCTCTATCATCCAGAACTCTGCAAGGTGGCGGGGGGTGTTGGAGTTCTCTGCCCTAAAGGTGGGGCCGAAGGTGTAGATCTCTCCCACGGCGGTGGCGCCGAGTTCACCTTCCAGCTGGCCGGAGACGGTGAGGGAGGTCTTCTTGCCGAAGAAATCCTTGCTGAAGTCCACGTTGCCCTTCTTGTCCAGCGGGATGTTCTTGAGGTCCATTGTGGTTACCTGGAACATGTCTCCTGCGCCCTCTGCATCGGACTCAGTGATGAGCGGGGTGTGGAGGTAGACGAAGCCTTTCTCGTTGAAGAACTTGTGGATGGCGAAGGCCATGGCGTTGCGGATGCGGAGCACTGCACCGAAGGTGTTGGTCCTGAGGCGCATGTGGGCCACGGTACGGAGGTACTCAAGGGTGGTGTCCTTCTTCTGGAGGGGGAAGCGCATGGGGTCGCATTCTCCCAGCACTTCTATTTCCGATGCCTGGATTTCCACTGCCTGGCCGCTACCCACGGAGGCCTCCAGCTTGCCCTTTACGGCAAGGGAAGCGCCGGTGGTGACCTTCTTCAGGAGTTCCTCGTCAAAGAGCTCCGTATTGGCTACCACCTGGATGTTATTTATTGTAGAGCCGTCGTTGAGGGCTATGAACTTGATCTGTTTGTTGCCTCTTTTTGTGCGTACCCAGCCTTTGGCAAGCACTTCGCTGCCGGGCTCCATGCCCAGCAAAGCCTTAATCTTTGTTCTTTTCAGGTTTTCCATTGGGAAATTTCTTCAAATCATGCAAAGATAGCAATTTCTTGCCATAGGTGCAATCCTTGCTGCCCAACAGTTTCATATAATAATTGTGATTCACCGTTCCGGTGTTTTTGACGGTCCGGTATATCATATGTTTCTCGTAAGCGGTGCTGGAAGGCTTCCCTAGCTCGAAAGTCTCCAGGAGAAGGCTGTCCCTGACATTTATTACAAGGCA
>CAMJJZ010000091.1 GCA_946406275.1 uncultured Bacteroidales bacterium
GCCCAGCGGGAGGTGTCTATGCCTTTCTCCCGGGCCTGGTCTATGCAGCGCTGGATCTTACCTTCACCCACGTTGTAGGCCGCCAGGGCGAACTTGAGGCACTCCGTCTCATTGGCGGCAATGCCGGAATACATCTTCTGCAGGCGGCGGAGATAGCGGGTGCCTATCTCCAGGTTGCGGTCAGGGTCGCTCACTTCCTCGTACGTGTATTTGGAGCTCAGGATCTGCATAAGGCCTTGGGCGCCCTTGTGGGAGCTGGCCTCGTTGTGGAACTGGGATTCATTGTAGATGACGGCCGCAATGAGGCGCCAGTCCCAGCCAATGGCGGCGGCGTGTTTCTTTATGAGGTTATCGTACCTGCTGATAATGTCCAGCCGGTCCAGCTTTCCCTTTTCCATCTTGCGGTAAAGCCTTGTGGACGACACCTCCGTCATCCAGTAGTTGATGCGGCGGAGAGCTTCCGTCTGGTCGTCCCTGACCACCCATACCGTGTTCTGGAGAAAGTGCTTGGAGGCCATCGTCCCAACAGGTATGGTAAGTGTATCCGGAACTACGGCAAGGTCTATCACCCCGGCCTTCAGAGAATCCATGCTGGCCTGTCCCAGTTTCACCTCCATGGCCAGATTCTGGTCTTCGGCATACTTGAGAACCAGTTCCTTGTGTATTCCTGACGGGACCATGCAGCGGAGAGTTTCCTGCGGCGGAAGCTCCTGGGCGGGGCGCTTGTCACGCACGGGAAGGAGCAGAAGCACTACAGTTACTCCTGCAATGATAAGGACCGATTTTAGTTTGGGACTCATCGTCTGGAACTTTGTCTTCCGCCAAGTCCGCCGCCAAGTCCGCCGCCAATGGCCCCGCCCAAAGCGCCGCCAAGGCCACCGCCCAGGCCGGAACCACCCTTTCCACCCATGCCTGCACCTGCGCGGGCAGACATGGTCTTGTTGGAGCCCGTCATGGGATAGAACGGCCAGCTGATGCCAAACTTGAGAGCGCTCACTGGCTGGATATAATGGTGCGCGGTGAAGTAGTCACGCCTGTCCATGGGCCAGCCCTTGCCCAGATTCTCCATCTTCAGGAATATGCAGCAGTTCTTCCACTGCACGTTCACGAAGGCGTCGAATACCGGGCAGTTGCCGTACAGTTCCCGTTTCTGGGCCATGAATACACCGGCCACGGGATTGTACGACGGGGCATACCACAGTGTGTTGTAGCGAGTGTTGAGGCCAATCTGCAGACGCATGGTCTTGGGATCCACCACAACGAATTCCCCGTACCACCGAAGGTTGAGCGCCAGGGTGGGGAGGGGAAGGACGTACTGGTCCGACGAGAACTGCAGCAGGGCATCGTTCTCCAGATGGACCACTCCGAACACGAAGTCTTTCCTGAGCTTGGCCGTGAGGACGCTCATGGGAGCGGTGTTCTGCTTGGCCAGGCCCAGGGAATCGTAATAGACGTTGTTTGCCAGCAGCGCATATCCGGCAAAGGCGTTGAACCGCCACTTGGGTATGTTCAGCGATGCCTGGATCTTTGTCTCCGACGTCTTGGAGAAACTGTTTTCCCAGGAGAAGTGGTTGGAGTAGAAGTGCTGCTGATAGAATGTGGGCTCCTTGAGCGATGTCTCAAAGTGGCCCTTGAGAGTCATGGGGCTGTTAGGCTGCCGCCTGAAGGGGAACAGGTTCAGCTGCGCGTTGGCGTTGATGTTGAAGTCTCCGGCCTCCGTACCTGCAAAGTTCAGTAGCGCCGTGGCGTCCCAGTTCAGGTACTTTTTGAGCTTTCCCTCCGCTCCGGCATATGCGTACACGGAGTTCCAGGTGGTGTTGGCCGGCTTCATGAGGTAGCTGCTTCCCGGCTGGAAAAGGTAGAAGCTCTGGAACCTGTCGCCAATACCGCCCTCAATCTTTGAGACGATGGCGTCCTCCTTCCACGGCTGCAGGCGCACGAAGATGCGGTTGTCAAGGCGTTTGACCTGCAGGGAGTCCGTACTCTTGGTGGGATTCAGGTTGAACACGTCCCTGTAGAAGGTACTCAGCGGGGCGGAATACTGATCCACATACTTTTTGCTGAATATGGAGTATTCCGATGACGTGCCTATGAACCCGGTGGTCATGTCCGTGTTCAGGGTATCGGGCTTTACCCACGCGGTGTCCTTGCGGTGGCGGAGCTCTTCCAGGAACTCGAACGGGATGCGGTAGCTCTGGTCCAGGAAGACGGTCTTTTTGGTATAGCGGTTGGTGGCCGCGGCAAGGTTCACCTCTATTTCCCTCACGTCCACCGTGGTATCCCTGATCCACATGTTGTCCTGTACGCCGCCGCTCTCCTGGCGGGTGCTCTTGTTGGAAATGAATCCGCCGTGGGCGAGATATTTCTTTCCAAGATAGTTAGCGGCCACGAAGTAGGTGCGGTTGTCCGTTTTCTCGTTCTTGAGAGTTCCGGCGCCGCCGTGGCGCTTCATCTCAAGGGCTATGTTCAGCGACGGGAGTATGTTCTGGGTGGTGAACACGCGGAAGTTGTCCGAGCTCTTTGTGCTGTTGTCAAAGAGGTTGCCGTTGTACTCAAGCTCCGTGTAAGGAGTCTTGGTATTGAACATGGGGATGTTCTCCGGAGTGTATGTCCAGGGCTCCAGCGGGGCGTAAAATTCCGGGGAATTCTCCTTTCCGCGGAGGAAGTAGTTGTAGGTTTGTACTGCCGATCCGGGCATGCCCAACCATGTGGCGCCCACATCCTCCCTCATGAACGGATAGTCGTAGAAATGGTAGTTGGCCGTGGTGTCCCACTCGAAGGGTTCTACCTTGTTGTACAGGCGGTCATGGCGCCAGGCAACCAGTCTCTTGTAGTAGAGGCTGTCCGGCAGGAAGGCGGTTTCAAGGATGCGGGGAGTGTTCTGCCTTATGCTGTCCTTGATGTGCTTGATGCTGTCTTTGCGGTGGAGGATGGAGTCCTGCCTGTGCTGGATGGCGGGGAGTTTTATGTGCTCATAGTCCCAGCGCTTCTTCTCCGCCTTGGACAGTCCGGCGTACCAGCGGTTGAACTTCTCTATGGCCGTTGCAGTGGAGTCTGCAAGGTACAGGGAGTCGATAAGCGGCCAATCCAGGGAGTCTCCTTCCGCCTTCAGGGAATCCACCACTATGCGGTGGGTGAGGGAGTCCTTTATGGCAACGTACCACTTGTAAAGGAACGGATCTGTATACTGCAGGCTGTCCGGCACCCTCATGGTGTCGCGGGCAAAGATCTTTGGCGTGGTGTCCACCTGCTCCGGGGCCTCTCCAAAGAAGAAGTCTTCATCGTCCACGGTGTCCCGGGCCGATGTATCCCTGAGCAGACTGTCCGGCACCGAGGCGCTCCTTGCCACGGTATCCACGGCTACGGTATCCCTCACGGCCTCCGGGAACCATGCGTGCAGCTTTGCCGCCCGGTGCACTTCCACACCCAGCGTCTGCGCCGCCACAGCCCCCACAATGGCCACGGGAACCAGTATGTCTGCCCAGAACTTTGCCATATATCCTGCAAAGATACAAATATTCTAATAATACTTGTAGAACAGGGCCAGGGATTCCATGCCTGCCCAGAGCTGGCGCAGGAGGTAGCTTTCGTTGGGAGAGTGGATGGTGTCGCGTTCAAGGCCGAAGCCCATGAGGAGCGGGTCTATGCCAAGGATCTTCTGCATATCCGCCAGGATGGCTATGGAACCGCCGCCGCGGGAGGGGACGGGCTCTATGCCGTACACCTCCGCCATGGCCTTGGAGGCGGCCTTGTAGGCGGGTGAGGTTATGGGAATGAGGAAGCCGTCTCCGCCCTCGCAGGGGGTGACTTCAACCTTCACGCACTTGGGGGCTATGGCCTTGAAGTGCTCCTGGAACAGCTTCGTGATCTCCGCTGAGCGCTGCCAGGGCACCAGCCTCATAGATATCTTGGCATGGGCCGTGGAGGGCAGAACTGTCTTGGCACCGGTGCCGGTGTAGCCGCCCCAGATACCGCAGACGTCCAGGCAGGGACGTATTCCCGTGCGTTCCATGGTGGTGTAGCCTTCCTCGCCGCGGATATCGTCAATGTCCAGGAATTCCTTGTATTCCTTGAGGTCGAACGGGGCACGGGCAAGCATTGCGCGGTCCTCTTTGGACAGTTCCACAACCTTGTCGTAGAAGCCGGGTATAGCGACGCGCCCCTTGTCATCGTGCAAGGACGATATCATCTCGCAGAGCACGTTGATGGGGTTTGCAACGGCGCCGCCGTAATGGCCGGAGTGAAGGTCCTTGTTGGGGCCGGTGACCTTTACCTCCAGGTACGCCAGGCCACGCATTCCGCAGTTGATGGAAGGGACTTTGTCCGATATCATGGTGGTGTCCGAGACCAGGATGACATCGGCCTTGAGCATGTCCTTGTTGGCCTCTACCCATGCTGGGAGGGAGGGGCTGCCTATCTCCTCTTCACCCTCGAAGATGAACTTCACGTTGTGGTGGAGAAGGCCGCTGCGGACCTCATGCTCGAAGGCCTTGAGGTGCATGAAGAGCTGCCCCTTGTCGTCGTTGGCGCCGCGGGCGTATATGGCGTCTTCCCCGGTGGCGGGGTCCTTGGCCAGGACGGGCTCAAACGGGTCCGTGCGCCACTTCTCCAGCGGCTCCGGCGGCT
>CAMJJZ010000092.1 GCA_946406275.1 uncultured Bacteroidales bacterium
TTCACCCTTGGCGGCGCCTGCTTCACGGTAAAATACCCCAAGCCTTAGCTTAGGGCATAACTCCTCGCTGGCAATCTGCCCCCCCCCCGAACACGCTCGCGAGCATTTTTGCCCGTTTTAGCCTTTTTTTGCACTCGAGCCACCCTTCCAAACCCGCCTCGAGTGCATTTTTGGCGTTTTTTGGCCATTTTTGCTCGCGAGCGTGTTCATCATAGTAGCCTGTCAAGATCCTCTTTTTTGAGATAAACTGCTTTTGCAAGACTCTCGGAGCGAGAAGCAGTTCTGGCCTTTATCATACATGCGGCAATCTGCAATCTGGACTCAAAGGGAAGACTTTTAAGTGAAGCGCCATACTTCTGGTGAGCCAGCCTGTTTGCACGTTCTCTGGTATCCTGTATACTTCTTTGTTCCATGTAATTGCTGGAAAAACTCTGCTTCAGTTTTTGTTCATCGTCCTTCTTTATGTGAAGAAAGGCAAGGAATGCCCTAACTGAGCCAAATAGTCTTTCCACATTCTCGGCATTTATGTAACTCGCAGGCAGGATTAAACCGTTGTAGTCCATACGCCATTCCTCTGGCAGGTCATATCGGCATTCAAGAATCATATTTCTTTCTCTTGCGGATAAATCGCTTAGCGGAATTCCCTCTGTCTTTCTTTGGGCAAAGTACAAGTTTCCCACGCCCCAAGGATAATCCCAGGGCGTGCCTCGGTAGAAATCAAGACAGTTTCTGAATACATATACAATCTTTGTAAGCAGTTCGGTTCTGGTCAGTATTTCACCGGCCGCTATGAAAAACTCTCCGGAAGGATGATCGTCATCTTTCCGGACGTGAGTCGTCAACCTTCTTTTAAGGCCCGATCTGAAGCCGTCAATGTTATCTCCTTTGACAATTGAATGGAAGTGCGTGTCATTTACTTCAAGACATATTACTTCCATGCCATTGGCAAAAGCGCAGATAGCAATGGCGTTCATTGCATATATCTTGTCATCGTCAGTTCCGAAAGGGATATCGGCTCGTTTACCGTCGGAGTAGACGTGCCAATATCCTTGTACCCTATCTTCCATCATCGTTGAAAATCTTTATTCTGAGGTGGATAAGGCGGGAGATGACGGCATTGACGGAGCGGCCCAGTGCTTCGGAGATGTCTTCGAACGGGCAGCCGTCCGTGTACATGTCCACGACTTTCTTGTCGTCCTCTTCCGTCCAGCGGGGAGGCATGGGTGTGGGAACGTAAAGCCCAAGGGCCTTCAGTTTTATCAAGATGGAATTGGGGGTGCGTTGAAGTTGGTTGGCCATGTCGTTCTTGGAGACGCCGTCGGCGGCCATGGCTTTGAGTTCTTCCACTTCTTCCTTGAGCCATGGCTCGTTGAAGCGGGTGTAGGTGGTACGGATCTGGTCAAATTGTTCCTGGGAGAGGAACGCTGTGTTTCTTCCTGGCATAACATGTTGTTTTAAAGTTAATTCCGCCGCCCCATGCGGCAGATTGTGCCGGTAAGGTAAGACTAATTATCCGTGTACCTGAAAAGTGAAACGTTTATTTTAAAAGAAAGCCGTTCTGCATACTTGTGGGGCTGTTTTTTGTGAGACAATGAAACGGATAATGCATCAAACTTACGTTATGGAAAGAGTAAAAACACTGTTCCGGTGCACTGGGATGGGTTTTATCCGTTTCACGATTTATAGCTAAAATGCGGATATTGTGAGATTTCGGAAAGCAAAATTTGCAAAAAAAAGAGCAAATGGTTATTTTTGTGGGCTGAAAATAATTAACCAACTATAGTTTTTTTATGGCAACAACTGCTGATCTGAAGAACGGAATGTACATCATGTTCAACGGCAAACCCTGCGTTGTAGTGTACTTCCAGCACGTAAAACCCGGCAAGGGCCCTGCCTTTGTCAAGACAAAGCTCCGCAACCTGGAGAACGGCCGCATCCTTGAAAACACCTTCACCGCCGGTGTCAAGCTTGACACCATCAGCGTAGAGCGTCGTCCTTATCAGTTCCTGTATGACGATGGTGAAGCTTTCAACTTCATGCACGAAGAAACCTACGAGCAGATTACCCTTCCCCACGATGTGGTAGAGAATGCAGACCTCATGAAGGAAGGCCAGCGCGTGGAAATGATGTATATGACAGAGCCCGAGGAGCGCTGCCTCACCTGCGAACTCCCCACCTATGTAACTCTCGAAGTTACCTACAGCGAGCCCGCAGTTAAGGGTAACACCGCCTCCACTTCCGCCCTTAAGGAAGTCACTCTGGAAACCGGTGCCAAGATCATGGTTCCCCTGTTCATCGAAACCGGAGAAATCATCACCGTCAACACCACAGACCGTTCTTACGGCCAGAGGGTTAAGTAATAACGTTCTTCCCAAACAAAAACGGCACCCCAGAAAGGTGCCGTTTTTTGTTTACCGTGCCTCCAGGACGAATACTGCGGAGGCGTTGGAGCCGTTCAAAACTGGGTTGAAGCCTCCGGACATGAGGAAGTCGCCAGAGAAGCGCTGGGCGTTGCCCCACCAGCAGGAGGAGTCCACGTTTTGTTCCGTTACAAGGTACTTGCGGGAGGGGTCCAGGCCCTGGAGCTTGATCAAGTGCCCGCCAGTGGCGCGGTTCTGATACCTGAGGCAGAACTCGAACACTACGGCCTTGGACTTGTCCTCGGACACGTACATGAACGAGTAATAGTCAGTGTCATAGGGAGAAGACAGCCTGTAAAGGTCTCCGGTGAAAACGACGTCCCTGAAACTCTTGTAGGACTTGATGCAGCGGTCCGCCAGGGCGCGCTCATCAGCAGTAAGATTCTTTGGCTGGAGCTCCATGCCAAGCCTGCCGGCGGCGGCCATGTCGAAGCGCATCTTCAGAGGCGTCACATTTCCGCTTTGGTGGTTGGGCACCGCGGAAACGTGCGAGGCCATTGCGCACGCGGGATAAACCATGGATGTGGCATATTGTATCCTGGAACGGGAAATGGCGTCCGTGTTGTCAGAGGTCCAGAACTCGTTGCACCAGCGCATGGCGCCGTAGTCGAGGCGCGAGCCGCCGGAGGAGCAGCACTGCACCAGCACGTCGGGGTATTTCTCACGGATGCGGCGCATCACGGAATACAGCCCCTGGACATATTCCACGAAGAACCTGTCCTGCTCCGTCCCAAGGTAAGGGCTGCCGAAGGAATACACAGGACGGTTGCAGTCCCACTTAATGTAGTCGATTCCCGGCGCCAGCTGCATCGTCCTGTCAAAAATGCCGAACACGAAGTCCTGCACGTCCGGATTGGCAAGGTCAAGCACCCACTGCCAGCGGGCCTCGTACAGAGCCCGGCCTGGGCTCTGCACCACCCATTCCGGATGCTTCTCCGCCAGCTCGGACACCTGCGAGACCATCTCCGGCTCTATCCAGATGCCGAACTTGAGTCCTTTACCATGCGCGTAGGAGGCCAGATAGTCTATGCCTTCCGGAATCTTGTCCGTGCAGAGGTCCCAGTCGCCCAGGGACGACCGGTCCGAGTTCCTCGGATACTTGGTCCCGAACCAGCCATCGTCAAGGACGAACATTTCCAGGCCCATGGCGGCGGCATCGTCAATCATGCCCGTGAGGGTGGGGGTGGTGAAGGTGAAGTAGGCGCCTTCCCAGCTGTTGAGGAGGGTGGGGTTCACCGTTCCTCCGTTGTAGATGCCGTATTTCCGCGCCCAGCGGTGGAGGTTACGGGATGCGCCGCCGGCACCACAGGCACTCCAGGTCCAGATCATCTCCGGGGTTACGAAGGTTTTTCCTGCTGGCAGGGGATAGGCCGATGCAAAAGGCGAAATCCCGCCCAGAACGTTCACAAGGCCGGTTTCGTCCTTCTCGAAGGAAAGGCGGAAATTGCCGCTCCAGGCCAGTGCGCCGGCAACAACTTCACCGGAGGTTTCACTGAATTCCCCGGTATTCAGGGACACCAGGAATGACGGATTTTCCGTCTGCGTGGTCTGCGTCCCGCGCCTGCTCTCGATGACCTTGGTGCCAAAGTCCAGCAGCTCCCGGGAGGTCTGCATCTCATAGGCCCAACCCCCGTGGAAGTGCGTCAGGAGGTATTTATCGGCCTCCAGTGTAAGTGATGCCGATGCCGCTTCCAGCAGCTCCACCGGCTTCTTCCCGCCGTTCAGGATCTCCGAGTGCGAACAAATCACGTTTTCCTTCCCGTATGCATCGTACACCAGCTTTACCTGCAGGTCCGTTACGTAGTCTTTAAGGATGATTTCCGTAGAGGTCACCCCATTTGAGGACGATACCCCGTGCGATAGGTACCTAAGCTCCGTATTGTGGTTGCCATCGGCATACTTCACATGCAGGGCGGCCTGGCCAAGGAAGGTCCCGCCCGCGGCAGGGTATGCCGGGGCGCCGTCCCCGCGGCCGGTGTCCATCAGGGTGAACTGCCCGGCGTCCTTAACCGGTGCGCCGTAGTGCCGCAGCACCAGCTGACGGTCTTTGGTCACCGCCAGAACCAGCTGGCTCTCCGCCGTTTCCACCACAATCACCTGTGGCTCCACGGCCGGAATCTCCACCGTCTGATGAGTGAATTTCTTGGCTTTACGTGCCTCTGCGGGCAT
>CAMJJZ010000093.1 GCA_946406275.1 uncultured Bacteroidales bacterium
GACGGTCTCTCCGAGGAAGACTGGGAAGGCTGGGTCAAGCTCACCAAGGCCATCGGCGACCGCTGCCAGCTCGTAGGTGACGACCTCTTCGTAACCAACGTCAAGTACCTCCAGCAGGGTATCGAGATGGGTGCAGGTAACTCCATCCTCATCAAGGTGAACCAGATTGGTTCCCTCACCGAAACCCTGGACGCCATTGAGATGGCTCACCGTCACGGTTACACCACCGTTACCAGCCACCGTTCCGGCGAAACCGAGGACACCACCATCGCAGACATCGCAGTTGCAACCAACAGCGGCCAGATTAAGACCGGTTCACTCAGCCGTACAGACCGTATTGCCAAGTACAACCGTCTTATGCGCATCGAGATTGAACTTGCCGATGAAGCTCGCTACGGCTACAAGAAACTGCGCTAAGTACTTGTTTGCAGCCTTTTTGGCTGTAGCCTGTACGGTGCAAGAATCCGTTGAAACCCAGGCTCCGAAACGCTCGGAGCCTGTGGTTTCTACACCCTTTGTGGCGGGTGAAGCCACAGTAGAATTCAGTGAGGAACTTGCGGCCCTTGTGGAGCAGGACCTTGCTGGCGGGGTGGCCACAAAATCGGCCTCCCTGGATGCCCTGCTCACGGATTTGAACATAGAGAGCCTGGAGCGCGTGTTTCCGGATGCAGGGGAATTTGAAGGACGCACACGCAGGGCCGGCCTGCACCGGTTCTACATCGTCAAATTCAAGGACGATGTCCCCGTAACCAAGGCCGCGGCGTCCCTGGAGTCCGTGCCGGGAATAATATCGGCCACTCCTTCCCGCAAAATCAAACTCCGCGGAGAGTTTAACGACCCCCTCTTCTCCCGCCAGTGGCACTATATCAACAACAGCCGCCCCGGTGTGGACATCAACCTGGAAGAGGTCTGGGAGTATTATACTGTGGGTAATTCCAACGTGATTGTATGCGTGGTGGATGAGCCCATAGATCCCACGCATCCGGACTTGATCAAAAATCTCTGGACGGACGCTCAGGGGCATACGGGATACAATTTTGCCCGCAGCAATTACGACCTTTCAATCCGTCCGCCGGCGGACCCCACAGATAAGGAAAGTAGAGGAGATTCCGGTCACGGAACCCATGTGGCCGGCACTATAGCCGCCGTAAACAACAATGGTATAGGTGTTTGTGGCATTGCCGGAGGTGATTATGCCAATGGCATTCCCGGTGTCCGCGTACAGTCCTGCGCCATTTTTTCCGGCGACAAGGGTGCCAGTGACGCAGCTACCGCCAGGGCAATCAAGTTCGGGGCGGACAACGGCGCCGTCATTTCCCAGAACAGCTGGGGATATTATGCCGATGAGGACGATGACGGATATATCTCTTCGGAGGAACTGTCCAAATACAAGAACAGCACGGCCCCCAATGTCCTGATATCCGCCATAGACTATTTCATAGCCAATGCCGGCACGGACAATAACGGAAACCAGCTTCCGGATTCTCCCATGAAGGGCGGTCTGGTGTTCTTTGCCGCGGGCAATGAAGACATAGACTATGACCCCATCTGCGCTCACGAACCCGTAATTGCCGTGGGTGCCTTCAACGAGACCGGAAACAAGGCATCGTACTCCAATTATGGCCCGTGGGTAGATCTGGCAGCCCCGGCAGGGGAGGGCAGAACATCCGCCGGCAGTGTATGGAGTACGCTTCCCAAGAATGTGGAAGGCGGTTCCAGCGGTTATGGCGGCGTGGGTTGGGTCGGTACCTCCATGGCCTGCCCGCACGCATCTGGCGTAGCCGCACTCATCGTCTCATACTATGGGCGGGATGGTTTCACCGCCGATCAGGCAAAGGAAATCCTCTTTGCCGGAGCCGGGGACGTGATAGGCGGAAGCAAACCTATCGGCCGGAAAGTAAACGCCCAGGAGTCCTTCCGTTACGGCGGAACCATGGACGATAAGCCCCTCTCCCTCGGGGTACGGGAAGTGACCGTACACGCCCACGAGACCAGGAATCTTCACCTTACAGTGAGGGCGGAAGGGGACTATAACGTAAGCTGCACTCCGGGTTCGGACGCCCTTGTCTATGACAAAACCAGCGGCAGCGTTATCATTACGGGCCGGAACGCCCAGCCAGGCAAGTATAAGGCAAGGTTCGTCCTTACCGTTGGCGGCGCGGAGACTTTCGCCCTGGAGTTCCCGTACACACTCCTGCCCAATCATGCTCCTACGGTGAGCCTGGGCAGTTATTATTATGAAGATATCGCCCTCCGGGCCATTGGGGTTTCCCACCTGAAAGCCAAGCCTTCGGACCTTGGAGTGCTCTTTGAGGACGAAGACGGCGAGGTCCTTGACGTGAAAGTGGAGAACAGCAATCCGGAAGTGGCCACCATCGAGGACATCGATACACAGTTTAACATCCACTCTGTGGGCTATGGTATTACCACCGTAAGCGTGACGGCCACCGACGGTCTTGGAGAGCAGGCATCGTTCTCTTTCAAGATTGCGGTGAAGGACCAGTCAAAGGGCAATGGGGCGGAGATATTCCCGGAAGTTGCCACGGACCTCATAAACATCTGGCCGGCCGTTCAGCAGATGCAGAAATACTCCATCAAGGTGTATTCTGCGGGCGGTGCAAAGGTTCTTGAAACCACTGCCAGCGGAGGCTTGTTCCAGCCTATTGAGGTGGATATAACAAGCCTCGCCCCGGGCGTGTACACGGCTCACGTGACGGCCCAGGGCGGAAGCTCTCAAAAGCTGAAGTTCGTAAAATACTAAAGCCTGTCCTGCTTCAGGTCTTCTACGTACCGCGCGATTCTACGGAGTTCGCGCGGTATTGGTATACTCTGGGGACAGTGTGACAGGCACTCGCCGCAGCTTATGCAACGGTCCGCCTGGCGAAGAGTCTCTACAGCCTTGTCGTAACTCTTGAGATATGCCTTCTTGAGTTTCTGGTAATCTTTCTGAGCGGTGCTCTGGGCATATGTGCCGTCCGTAATGGCCTTGTTGTAATGCTGGAACACGCCCGGGATGTTAACGCCCCAGGGGCATGGCATGCAGTACTTGCAGTCCGTGCAGTTGACCATGGGATACTCCTTCATCTGGATGGCCATCTTCTCCAGGAACTCCAGTTCCTCTTCCGTGAGAGGCTTGAAGTGGCCGAAGGTCTGGACGTTCTCCTTGAGCGGAGTCATGTTGGTCATGCCGGAAAGCACGCAGAGAACTCTGGGATAGGTGGCGCAGAAGCGGAAGGCCCATGAGGCGGCGCTCCTGTCCGGCTCCCTTTCCTTCATCTGGCGGGCGATTCCCTCCGGAACGTTTGCCAGGCGTCCGCCCAGCAGAGGCTCCATTATGACGATGGGAATATTCCTCTTATCGAGCTCCGCATACAGATACTCTGCGTTGGCGTTGCGGCGGCCGTCGGCGTGCCTCCAGTCAACGTAGTTCATCTCTATCTGCACAAAGTCCCACACCATTTCTCCGCTGTCGTACATCTCCATGAATCCGTCGAATTCCTTTGCCGATCCGTGGAAGGAGAAGCCCAGGTTGCGTATGCGACCGGCCTCTTTTTCCTTGCGGAGGAAGTCAAGCATACCGTTCTCTACATACCTCTGGTTGAATGCCTCCCTGCCGCCACGTCCTATGGAGTGGAGGAGGTAGTAGTCGAAGTAGTCTGTCTTGAGTTGCTTGAAAGAATCGTGGTACATCTGGATGGATGCCTTGGTGGACCGGTCTCCAAAGTTGGAAAGCTTGGTGGCAATGTAGTAGCTTTCCCTTGGATGGCGGCTCAGGGCAATTCCGGCGGCCTTTTCGCTCTGGCCCTGCAGGTATGCGGGAGAAGTGTCGAAGTAATTGATTCCGTGGGCGATGGCGTAGTCCACCATCTCGTTCACGGCTTCCTGGTCTATGACGTCGTTGCCTTTGTCGTCCTTTATCATGGGCCAGCGCATGCAGCCGAAGCCAAGGGCGCTCACACGGTCTCCGTTTGCGGGATTCTCACGGATGAGCATGCTCTCCGGCTCCTCTGCGGGAGTGGTTTTTCCGGACACCTTGGGTGCACATGCGGCAAGTGCCGCCGCACCGCTTATCTTTATGAAGTCTCTTCTTTTCATACGTGTTCCTCCTTGCCGTTAACGGTGATTGCACTGATGGGCCTTACCGGGCAGTACTGCTCGCAGGCGCCGCAGCCTATGCACACTTCTTCTGCCACTGTGGGACGGCGGTGACCGCCTTCGCCTTCAACCATCATAATTGCTCCGGTAGGACACATGGTGGAGCATTTTCCGCAATGGGTTTTGCCCGTTGCGCTTATGCAGAGTTCAACGTTCACATGTGCCGTACCAATGTGATACTGGGTTTTCTGCTCCTTGCTTATGGGAAGGATTGCGCCGGTGGGGCAAACCTTGGAGCAGCGCGTGCATTCCGGACGGCAGAAGCCGTTTTCGTAACCCATTTCCGGCTGCATCAGGTGATTGAGGTCCGTAGAAGGACGCAGCACGTTGTTGGGGCACTGCGCCACGCA
>CAMJJZ010000094.1 GCA_946406275.1 uncultured Bacteroidales bacterium
ATGGCCATGAGGCCGGGCATGGGGCCGAAGGGCTTTCCCAGATAGTCCGTATCCAGGCCGGCGATGATTACGCGGACGCCCTTGTTTGCGAGGGTCTGGCATACCTCTATGATGCTGTCGTCGAAAAACTGGGCTTCGTCGATGCCTACTACCTGGACATCGTCATCTATCTGGAGCATCCTGGACGGGCTCTTGATGGGGGTGCAGGAAATGCTATGGGAGTCGTGCGAAACCACGTCCAGATCCGAGTATCTCTTGTCGATTGTGGGCTTGAAAGTGGCTATTTTCTGCTTTGCGAACTGTGCGCGTTTGAGCCTTCTGATGAGTTCTTCCGTCTTGCCGGAGAACATGGAGCCGCAAATTACCTCAATGCAGCCCGTTTTTTTTGCATTTTCCAAAAACATTTCCGTAACTTTGTTAGGTGACTTTGTACAAATATAGTCATTTGTAGGGAAAACGCATAAAAAATGGCCGGAATTCTTTACATAGTCCCAACTCCCGTTGGAAATCTTGAAGACATGACCCTAAGGGCAATCCGCATCCTCAAGGAGGCGGACCTTATCCTGGCGGAAGATACCCGTACCAGCTCTGTCCTCCTGAAGCATTACGGCATAGAAGGCAAGCTCAAGAGCCACCACAAGTTCAATGAGCATGAAACAGCCGCCGCCATCAAGGACCGCATCTTGGAAGGCCTCAACGTGGCCCTTATCTCGGATGCCGGCACGCCGGGAATATCTGACCCCGGATTCCTCCTTGCGCGCACATGTGCGGAAGAAGGAATTGAGGTACAGACCCTGCCCGGCCCCACCGCCTGTATCCCGGCCCTGGTTTCCTCCGGCCTCCCGTGCGACAAGTTCTGCTTCGAGGGCTTCCTCCCGCAGAAAAAAGGCCGCCAGACGGCCCTGGAAAAGCTTTCCACGGAACCGCGCACCATGGTGTTCTATGAGTCCCCGTACCGTCTGGAAAAGACTCTGGAGCAGTTTGCAGAGCACTTTGGGTCGGACAGAAAGGCCTGCGTTTCACGTGAAATCTCAAAGCTTCATGAACAGCACCACCGCGGCACCCTTGGGGAGCTTGCCGCCTGGTTCCGCGAGCATGAGGCTAAAGGTGAAATTGTAATATGTGTAGCCGGAGCTCCGGCGCTTAAATCAGAAAAGAAGAACAAGTATGGAAGAGGGGAAGGACAGGAAGAAGGGGAGTAGTCTTCCAGGCAGTTTCACGGTAGGGGCCATAGCCCTGGTTTTCCTTATCATAGGCTATCAGGCGGCCGTTTTCATCCATCATGCAGCAACGGTAAAGCTGGCCGCGGACCGCGACCGGCCGGATACGGTGTATGTGGTGGACAGCGCGGTGGCGGCGAGGGTGTTAGAGATTCCCGGGACAAGCCCGAGAATGACGCAGGAGGGGACAAGCCCGAGAATGACGCAGGAGGGGACAAGCCCGAGAATGACGGTAAAGAGCAATGGCGGGAACGTGATAGTAAGAAAGAGCGCTGCAAGGAGTGAGTATGCGGTGGCGGCGAGGGAGAAGGCGGCGCCCAGGAGGGTGGAGAGTTTCAGGTTCAATCCGAATACCATATCTATAGAGGATTTGCAGCGGCTGGGGTTCAGTGAGAAGCAGGCGCAGGCGATAGATAATTACAGGCAGAAGGGCGGAAGGTTCAGAAGGCAGGGGGACTTTGCAAAGTCTTATGTGGTGGCCGATTCTGTATACAAACGCCTTGAGCAGTACATAGACATTCCAAAGATAGATATCAATAAGGCAGACAGCACTGCACTGCTGGATTTGCCGGGCATAGGCCCCTGGTTTGCCGGGCGCATCGTGAGTTACCGCAAAGCATTGGGCGGTTATAACAGCGTAGACCAGCTTCTGGAAATCAAGAACTTTTCCCAGGAGCGTTTTGACGGCCTTAAGGACTTGATTGTGCTGTCGAAACCCCAGCCTTACCCCCTCTGGACCCTCCCTGAAGAAGAACTCAAAAAGCACCCGTACATCTCTGGTGCGGAGGCCCACGGGATAGTCCTTTACAGGGAGCACAATAAAAAAGAAGCCCTCTCCGTGGAGGGGCTCCATAAGGCCGGGGTGATATCCGAAGAACACGCCCGTAAGCTGGAGGGTTGCGCTATTGCGAATCCATGAGAATGTACTCGAACCTGCCGTCTCCCTGGACCACAACTCCGTAGTGTTCCATCTTAAGCTCAGTTTGCACAATGTTGTCTACATACTGAAGGAACAGATCTGCAGTTGTGAAATTCTTGGTGCTGTTCTTGATGAGGGTGCGGAAAATGGTTTCTACTTCACCCTCCGACAGGTATGTATGCGAGAACGGGCCGAAGCTCAGGGTTTCCGTGGGGACTACAACGTCGCTGCCAAGGTCCATGAGTTCTGCATATGCATTGACGGTGACATTGATGTCTATGTCGCAGCTGGTGGTGCTGAAAAGCATTGCCGCTGCAAGGGATAACGCCAGGATTAACTTTTTCATGCTTAGTCGTCTACTTTTTTCATGGCCTCGCGGATGCGGGCTTCGATTTCTTCTGCAAGCTCAGGGTTGTCCAGGATGACCTTCTTCACGGCCTCACGGCCCTGGGCAAGCTTGGTGTCATTGTAGCTGAACCATGAGCCGGACTTCTGAAGGATGCCGTGCTCTACGCCCAGGTCTACTATTTCACCGCTGCGGGAGATGCCTTCTCCGAAGACGATGTCAAATTCGGCCTTCTTGAAAGGCGGGGCCATCTTGTTCTTCACAACCTTTACCTTGACGCGGTTGCCAAGGGCTTCCTCACCGTCCTTGATCTGGGTGGTGCGGCGGATGTCCAGGCGCACGGAGGCGTAGAACTTGAGGGCGTTGCCGCCGGTGGTAGTTTCCGGGTTGCCGAACATGATGCCTATCTTCTCACGCAACTGATTGATGAAGATGCAGCAAGTGTTTGTTTTTGAGATGTTTGCGGTGAGTTTGCGGAGGGCCTGGCTCATGAGGCGGGCCTGGAGGCCCACCTTGTTGTCTCCCATCTCTCCCTCGATTTCCGCCTTGGGGGTGAGGGCAGCCACGGAGTCAATTACCACGATATCCACGGCGCCGCTGCGGATAAGATTATCGGCAATCTCAAGGGCCTGTTCTCCGTTGTCCGGCTGGGAGATGAGGAGGGTGTCCAGATCTACGCCCAGGGCCTTTGCATAGGTGCGGTCAAAGGCGTGCTCTGCGTCTATGATAGCTGCGATGCCGCCGCTCTTCTGGGCCTCTGCTATGGCGTGGATGGCCAGGGTGGTTTTACCGGAGCTTTCCGGTCCGTAAATCTCTATGATGCGGCCTTTGGGATATCCGCCAATTCCAAGGGCGTGGTCCAGAGCGATGGAGCCGCTGGGGATAACCTGCGCGGAATCCCATTCCGGCTGGTCTCCCAGCTTCATGATGGTACCCTTTCCGTAATCTTTCTCAATCTTGTCAATCGTAGCCTGGAGTGCCTTGAGCTTGGCTGCGTTCATTTCTTCGGGTGCTTTTGCCATAAGTTGTGTTAAATTAAAAGTTGCGGGCATCCTGTCTGTAAACCGCTTCATGCAAAGTTATGAAAATATCCCGAATATTCGTAATTTTGCAGTATGAAAATTTTACTTGCGGGGAAAACTCCGGACGAGCTCAAAAACATAGCTCTCCAGGAAGGGCTTCCAGGCTTTGCCGGGAAGCAGATGTCGGAGTGGATCTATGGCAAGAAAGTGCGTTCCATAGAGGAGATGACCAACATTTCCAAGGCCTTCCGTGAAAAGCTCTCGGAAAAGTACGATGTTGGCATCACCGCGCCCATTGACGTGCAGACTTCCGTGGACGGCACACGCAAGTACCTGTTCCCGGTGAGTGGCGACGCCACAAACGCCGTTGAGGCGGTGATGATTCCGGACAAGGACCGGAAGACGCTTTGCGTGAGCTCCCAGGCGGGGTGCAAGATGGGGTGTAAGTTCTGCATGACCGGCCGTCAGGGCTTCCACGGCAACCTTTCCGTGCAGGACATCCTTTCCCAGTTTTTCGCGGTGGATGAGGCCAGAGAACTTACAAACACTGTATTCATGGGCATGGGAGAGCCCCTGGACAACTGGGACACCGTGAAGCAGGTGATAGAGATTCTCACTGCCGATTGGGGCCTTGCATGGAGCCCCAAACGCATCACGCTAAGCACAATTGGTGTGCTCCCTAATCTTAAGAAATACCTTGACGAGTCCCGCTGCCACCTGGCCATTAGCCTCCACAACCCTTTCCCGGAAGAGAGGGTGGAACTCATGCCCGTGGAAAAGGCCTGGCCTCTGAATGACGTCATCGACCTTATAAAACAGTACGATTTCACCGGCCAGCGCCGCGTGAGTTTCGAGTACACCATATTCGACGGCTGGAACAACACGCCGCGCCACGCAAAGGAGCTCATAAGGCTCCTGAGGGGCCTGGAGTGCCGCGTGAACCTCATCCGCTTCCACCAGATTCCGGACTTCCCGT
>CAMJJZ010000095.1 GCA_946406275.1 uncultured Bacteroidales bacterium
CATATACGGAAGACGCCCTCCTGGCCATCGAATCCATATACAGGACCAGAGAGGACCCTGAGGCATATATCGCATATGTCAACTCCCTCGGCAGCCTTGCTAACCGCACGGAGGCCCAGAAGGAAGAAGTATATTTCTCCTCCGCGGAGCAGATTTATCTGTCCGGTGAGTGGCAGAAGGCAATCAACACCCTTGGAGCATACCTGGAGGCATATCCAGGCACTCCCAACTTTGCCAAGGCGCATTTCTACATTGCAGACAGTTACCGCAATCTCGGCAACAACCAGTCCGCCTCCGATGAGTATCAGATTGCTCTGGAAGGCGGTCTCTCCGGTGCAATGGAAGAAACCGCAACACTCAATTACGCCCGCGTAGACTACGCCCTTGGAAACTATGCCAAGGCGTTCACTTCATACAAGAAACTGGCTGGAATCGCCCGTATGGAAGACAATGTGGAGGCAGCGAATATCGGCCTTATGCGCAGCTCTTTCCGTGCACGTCAGTGGGAAGATGCCATTACTTACTCGGATGTGATGCTCAAGAAATCCGGCCTTCCGGAAGACCTTTCACGCGAAGCGCAGTACGTTCGCGCAAAGTCTCTCCTGAGCACTTCCAGGCGTACGGAAGCGATTGCCATGCTTCAGGTTCTTGCCCAGAAGCCTTCTACTGCTGAAGGCGCTGAGGCTGCATATCTCATTATCCAGGACCAGTATGACCGCGCAGAATTCGACGGCATTCAGGATAAGGTCTATGCCTTCGCTTCAAGCGCAGGAGACCAGAATTACTGGCTTGCAAAGGCCTTCATCGTCCTTGGAGACACATTCGCGGAGCAGGGCAATACCGCCCAGGCCCGTGCCACCTTCGACAGCATCCGTAACGGCTATGAGCCTTCAGGTGCAGCAGACGATGTCCTTGACCAGGTAGAGCAGCGCATGCGTAAACTCTAGAGAAATGAAGAAAACATTATATACCCTGGCGCTCCTTGCGCTGAGCCTCGGAGCAGCCGCCCAGAACCTGAATCCAACGGTTGAGGTCACAAATACCTACAAGAGGGAAGCCTCCGGAATTGAAAAGCCGGACCAGCTTCTCCCTCTGCCGGATTCCGTGTCCCGTTTCAACTACGACTTCGACTATACGGTCCGCAATACTCCTTACCGCGGTTCCTATGAGTTCAAGCCTTACAACGTTCAGCTCAGGCCCAATGCGCGTCCTGATACCCAGAATGCGCTGTATGCCAAGTTAGGGGCCGGTTACGGCTTCCATCCGGAGGCCCTGGTAGTATGGACTCCATATGCCGGCAGGGCGCTTCAGGTAAACGTTTACGGCAGTTACAACGCTTATATTGGTACCTATCGCGATATCCAGTTCGATGCCACTGAGAACATGTTCATGGACAGCGGCGCCAAGACCGGCGGCTGGAGAGACAGAGTGGCCACGGCCGGCGCAGACATGCGTCTGGACTGGGACGGTGGAGCCATGAGGGCAGACGTCAGGTACACCGGTACTGCCGGGGCGGATGCGTGGGCCGTGGTGAACAACCATGGTTTCAGTGCCGATGCCGGCGTCTCCGGATCCTTCGGCAGGTCTTTCCGTTATTTCTTGTCGGAGCATTACAACTATACTGGAAACACAGGGTTGAATGAAAACCACAGCATTACGAACCTCCGTATTGGTTTCCCCATTCGCTCAAGCTTCCTCAGCCTGGCCCTCAATGCCCAGGTCCTTAACCACGACGGCGCGGTGACCGGTACTGCCGGCAACTTCGCCATCACCCCCTCGTACGGCCTTTCAATCGGCAACCTTATCCTCAACGCCGGCGTCAAGGTAGGGTTCATCCTCAGGGACGATGACACCTTCTGCCCCACAAAGGCAGGTGTTATTTTCCCGGACGTACGGGCTACTTACAGACTCATCGAAGATGCTCTGGTGTTACAGGCTTCCGTTACCGGCGGCAACACCATCAATGCATATGAAACCCTCCTTTCCAAGAATCATTTCCTTGGCAGCTTTGCATTTGCACCAGACATTTCCACGGAGCGCATCAACGTAATGCTGGGCTTCCGCGGCAATCTTCGTGAAAGGCTTCATTACAACGTCAAGGGCGGTTTCAAGAGCCTGAACAACATGGCTTCCTGGGGCTTCAGCACGGCCGGTGCCGGTTATACCCCTCTGGTGGGCTACATGAGCCCCCTAAATACATTCTATGTGGGTACGGAAATAGGCTGGAAGAGCGATCACATGGATATAGACGCAAATCTGCAATATCAGTATAGTATACTTTCCAAGACGGGTCTCAAGACCAACCTGTTCGGTCCTCCGGCATTTGCCGCATCCCTCAGGGCAGCTTACAGACTGGCAGGGCGCTTTGTCCCGGCCGTCACCCTGGATTCCAGGACGGACTGCCCCGGAGTAGATGCCACTCTTCCCGGATATGCAGACCTCGGCTTTGAGTGCAGTTTTGTGGTGAACCGTTTCTGGAACGCCTGGTTCAAGGTAGGAAATCTCCTGAACCAGAGTGTCCAGAGAGTTCCGTTCCATGCAGAGAAAGGAATCTATTTCACAGTAGGAGCAAGTTTGAATTTTTAATACATATTTTTTAGATAGAAATGATCGAGAACGAAGAGATGAAACAGGCCGAGCAGGAGTATTCGGCCAGCAGTATCCAGGTACTTGAAGGTTTGGAGGCGGTGCGCAAGCGTCCGTCCATGTACATCGGAGACATTGGAGAAAGAGGTCTGCACCACCTTGTGTATGAGGTAGTGGACAACTGTATAGACGAGGCCATGGCCGGTTATTGCACCGACGTGGACGTCAAGATATTGGAAGACAATTCCATCCGCGTTCAGGACAACGGCCGCGGTATCCCTACGGGCATGCATGAGAAAGAGCATCGCAGCGCCCTGGAGGTGGTTCTTACCGTCCTCCACGCCGGTGGTAAGTTCGACAAGAACAGCTACAAGGTTTCCGGCGGTCTGCACGGCGTGGGCGTATCCTGCGTGAATGCCCTCAGTGATCTCCTCATCGCGGAAATCCACCGTGAGGGCAAGATCTGGGTCCAGAAGTATTCCAAGGGTAAGCCCATCACGGAAGTCCAGGTAGTAGGGGAGACGGAAGATCACGGCTCAATAATCACCTTCCATCCGGACGCCACCATCTTTACCCAGACCATCGTCTATAAGTACGATACCCTGGCCGCACGTCTCCGTGAGCTTGCATACCTCAATAAGGGTATCCGCATCACCCTCACTGACCTCAGGGAAAAGGTTGACGAGTTCGTTACCGCAGAGGACGGCGAGCGCAAGGCCACCGGTAATCTGGTATACCGCTCCGAGACCTTCTACAGTGAGCAGGGCCTCCGTGAGTTCATCGACTATCTGGATGCAGGTGCTCCCAAGCTCATTCCGGAGCCTATAACCGTAACTTCGGACAAGGTTATCCCCATCGACATAGCCCTCCAGTACAATACCGGCTTCTCCGAGAGGATCTATTCCTATGTGAACAACATCCACACTATCGAGGGCGGTACCCACCTCCAGGGCTTCAAGATGGGCCTTTCCCGTTCCCTCAAAAACTACGCTGAGAAGAACAACCTCCTTGCAAAGTTCAAGGGTGACCTTAGCCCGGAAGACTTCCGCGAAGGCCTCACCGCCGTCATTTCCGTGAAGGTGGCAGAGCCCCAGTTCGAAGGCCAGACCAAGACCAAGCTGGGTAATCCGGAGGCAACGTCGGCAGTGTCCCAGGCCACGGCGGCAGCCATCGACCAGTATCTTGAGGAACATCCCAAGGAGGCTAAGACCATTGTGGAGAAGATAGTCCTTGCCGCAACTGCACGCGCGGCCGCCCGCAAGGCCCGCGAAATGGTCCAGCGCAAGACCCCCATGGGAGGTGCAGGCATGCCCGGTAAGCTTGCAGACTGCAGTGACCACGATCCTGAGAAATGCGAACTCTTCCTGGTTGAGGGAGACTCCGCAGGCGGTACCGCCAAGCAGGGCCGTGACCGCAGAACGCAGGCAATCCTCCCGCTCCGCGGTAAAATCCTGAACGTGGAGAAAGCCGCCCAGGACCGCGCATTCGAGAGCCAGGAAGTTCGCAACATCTACACCGCACTTGGCGTTACAGTGGCCCAGGAAGACGAAACCGGTGAAAAACACATGGACTTGAGCAAGCTCCGTTACCACAAGGTAATCATCATGACGGATGCCGATGTTGACGGCTCGCACATTGCCTGCCTCATCCTTACCTTCTTCTTCCGCTATATGTTCGACCTCATCAAGAACGGTTATGTCTATCTGGCTACTCCTCCGCTCTATCTGGTCAAGAAAGGCAAGGAAGAGCGTTACTGCTGGACCGACGCCCAGCGTGAGGCTGCAACTGCAGAACTTGGCCGTGGCAGCGACAAGGGCGTGACCGTCCAGCGCTACAAAGGTCTTGGTGAAATGAGTGACACCC
>CAMJJZ010000096.1 GCA_946406275.1 uncultured Bacteroidales bacterium
TTCGAGCATTTCCGTCTTGTGGCGGACCGCGGGCAGGAGCCGGTGCGCATAGACAAGTTCATTGCCACGCATCAGGAAGACACCTCGCGCAGTCGCGTCCAGAAGGCTATTGAGGCTGGTTACGTGCTTGTCAACGACGTCCCTGCAAAGGCAAATTACATAGTGCGTCCGCAGGACGTTATCAAGTTCGTGATGCCCTACGAGCGCCGCGGACTTGAGATTCTCCCTGAAGATATTCCCCTTGACATAGTGTATGAGGACGATGACCTCATGGTCATCAACAAGCCCGCCGGCATGGTGGTCCATCCCGGTCACGGGAACTACAACGGCACGCTAGTGAACGCCCTCGCGTTCCACCTTGGAATAAGCCAGGGCCCTGACGCGGACGACGAGCGCATGGGCGTACTTGTACACCGCATAGACAAGGACACTAGCGGCCTCCTGGTGGTTGCAAAGAATCCTCAGGCGCAGCTCAACCTGGCCGATCAGTTCTTCGTTCATTCAATAGACAGAATATACACCGCCGTGGTCTGGGGCAACATTGCCGAGGACGAGGGCACAATAGAAGGCACAATAGGTCGTGACCCCAACGACCGCCTCCGTTTCCGCGTATATGACGATCCGGAAAAAGGAAAATGGGCTGTCACGCACTGGAAGGTCCTTGAACGCTACGGCTTCATAACCGTGGTGGAATGCCGCCTGGAAACCGGCCGTACACACCAGATCCGCGTACATATGAGTTCCATTGGCCATCCTCTTTTCAACGACGAGCGCTACGGCGGCTCGGAAATCCGCCAGGGAACCATCTACACCAAGTACAAACAGTTCATCCAGAACTGCTTCAAGATCTGCCCCCGCCAAGCCCTCCACGCCCGTACGCTGGGCTTCACGCATCCCCGCACCGGAGAAAGACTCTTCTTTGAAGTGCCTCTTCCGGAAGACATGACTGCGCTCATAGAAAAATGGCGCAGCTACACGGCCTCGATGTAAAAAATGCTATATTTGCATTGATATGAAAAACACTGCCGCCACATTCATCGTATTAGCCCTTCTGTTCTGTCTTCTCATGAGCCTGCCGTGGCTGGTGCCGCACTGCGGCGTGCTGGCCCTTGTGGGCCTGGTGCCGCTGCTTGTGATGGAGCGCCTGGCAACCAAATTGAAGACAAAACATTTCTGGTGGTGGCATTATGGCACTTTTGTGGTCTGGAACGCCATTACAACCTGGTGGGTGGCAAACGCCACCGTCGGCGGTGCCATTTTCGCCATCCTTGCCAACGCCCTGCAGATGTCTCTGGTATTTGGAGCGTTCCGCTGGGTGAAAAGGCGCCTGGGCGGTGTTCTTCCCTATATTTTCCTTGCCGCAACATGGATTGCCTGGGAAAAATACTATCTCACCATTTCTGAGATCTCATGGCCCTGGCTGGTGCTTGGAAACGCCTTTGCGGAGACGACTTCCCTTATCCAGTGGTATAGCGTTACCGGCCATCTTGGAGGTTCCCTGTGGGTGTGGTGCGCCAACCTTTCCGTGTTCGGCATAATGGTGGCACTGTCGGACGGCCGCATGCAGAATTGGACCTCCAAGGCCCGCGTGGCTGCAATAGCCGGCGCGGTGGTAGCTTTATTCGGCCCCATGGTATGGTCCGCCTTCTGCAAACCCAAGGCGCCGGAGGCGGTGGCGGAAGTGATAATCGGCCAGCCTAACTTCGACCCTTACCAGAAGTTCCACTCCATGACCCAGGAGCAGCAGGACCAGCGTTTCTTTGACATTGTGGGCACCCATATTCCGGAGGGAAGGCCTTCCCTTGTAATTGCCCCTGAGACGTTTACAAGCCATTTCTTTTTGGACGATGTTAACTCCAACCCCAGCTTCGGCCGCTACCAGGATTTCCTCCGGGAGCATCCGGACGCAAGCTTCCTCTTCGGAGCATCGGCATATAACCTTACATTGTCCTACGCCGCACCGTCCCTCCTTTGTTACGACCGCGGGGCCGATGCCTCCGGCCGCCACTTCTGGTACACCAGCCGCAACAGCGCCATCCTTACGGACACTACCGGCAGGGCGGAGGTTTTCCATAAGTCAAAACTGGTAGTGGGAACGGAGCTTACTCCCTATCCCAAGGTGTTTGTTCCTCTTGAAAGGCTCCTTGGCGGGAACCTCATGGGAAAATGCGTGGGGCAGAAGGAAGTTGCCTGCCTCCATTGGGGAGACATTCCGCTGGGCGTTGCCGTATGCTATGAATCCGTTTACGGCGAGTACTGCGCCAAGTATGTGAAAAAAGGCGCGCAGTTCCTTTCCGTCATCACCAACGACGCCTGGTGGGGGGATACGCCCGGTTATCGTCAGCACTTCAGCTATAGCCGTCTGAGGGCCATAGAAACCCGCCGCTACATTGCCCGTTGTGCAAATACCGGAATCAGCGCCATCATAGACCCTTCCGGCAATTACCTCAGTGAAACGCCATGGTGGCAGGAGGCCGTTACCTATGGTCATATAGGCTTGTCCACCGTTATTACACCATTCGTAAGGTACGGAGATATTGTTGGCAGAATAGCCGTTTTCCTGTTCGCCCTCCTGGCCGTGGCGGCAATTTTCCGTCCGCGAAGAAAGTAGCACGGTATTTGATATCTAATTGAAAACAATTATATTTGCACAAATAACCATAAACTTTTACCATGAAAAAATTAGGTATTGTTCTCGCATGCATGCTGGCAGTCGCACAGCTTGCCTTTGCTGCACCCAAAGACGGCAAAGTTAAATACGGAAAGAACATCTATTTCTCCGGAGAAGTAGACAAGAACATCCCCGCAGGTGCCGGCGCCATTTATGTAAAGCTGGACAAAGACTCCTCCCCGGAAATCGTCAACGGTATCTTCAGGGACAACATAATCGACGACGGTACGGTCCGCATGACCCTCGCCAACGGCGATGTGGCGGTAATGGAAGGCCGTTTCATTTTTGTTCCCCCCGTGGAGAAGGATGCAGTGACCTTCGAGCTCATACTTGAAAGAGGCAGCATCAAGGTAGGCGGTGAAACCTACACCGTTCCCACAAACATCAGTTTCGTGGTCGCTCCGGACGAGTTCCTTGGCGTTTCATACCGCACCAACGACACCTTCTACACCACCATGCGCAAGAAGGGATCCCAGGCCATCACCTACGGTCCCGTCCGCTCCGCCGGCAGTGACTTCGGTGCACAGATTGCCAAGATAGACAGCCTCCGTATAGGCGCAGACATGTACTATCCTCTGCCCAACGGTCTCTGGCGCAACAACCTCAACAAGACTGATTTCATCGACTATAAGGTAAACCCGGACAACACCTTCTCTCCCGTTGCCATTCACCGCGTGAATCCCTTCGACGGCGGCGTTGTAGATTCGGATACCCCCGGTTCCATCTATGAGGACCAGCTCTACACCGGTGTCATCAACTATCCTGACGGTTCCAAGTTCGAGGGCACCTTCCACTACAATATCATCGTGGACGTCCGCTATGCAGACGGTACCTTCACCGGCAACGATGTGGTAGACACCTGGAAAGAAGGCCTCAACCTCACTGAGATCGAGCGCGAACGTGCACGCAAGATAGAGCGTATCAAGAATGAGATTGCCACCATGGTAGCCCAGGCAGACACCACCGCCGGCACCTTCGTTGGCCGCAGGTATATCTCCATCAAGGATGCAGACCAGATCAACTATCAGGGCACTGATGCCTGGATCTTCCATCTGGATTACATCGACTTCACCACCAAGTCCAAGGGCGGCGTAATTGCCGATAAGGTCCTCATCCACGCCATCAACAAGGAGAACGGCGGCCTCGGAGAAATCCTCTACGCACAGGATGCTCCCGTAAGCGCAGGCGAGCCCGTCACCTACATCGAGAACGGTGCAAAGGTCTTTGTCTGGAAGGGTGACGTTCCCCAGAACTACGAAAGCTTCTACGAGATCCTCTCCGGCTACGACATTGCCCTCCGTTCGGACAAGAACACTGGCGTACGCTACTTCCTCAATGACGATGCCGCAGACACCCTCACCAAGGAAATCTGCAAGAAGATCGGCGTTCCGTACGTCTCCAAAGGCGAAGAAAACCTCGCTATCGCTGAATCCATGAATATGTAATCAGTAATTATTCAATATAAAAATGGCGGCCTTGCGGTCGCCATTTTTATGTTGAGATGCAGCGATTCGAACGCTGACTGAGGGAACCAAAATCCCTAGTGCTACCATTACACCACATCTCAATACCGGGGTGCAAAGATAGTAATTTTTTTAGAATAAAGTAGGATGGTTCTCATCCAGTTCGGAAAGCACCTTTTCCATGATGGCTTGGCGCATGAGGGAGGACTTGGCGCGGACGCCGAAGC
>CAMJJZ010000097.1 GCA_946406275.1 uncultured Bacteroidales bacterium
GAAAGCGTGCGCGCCTGCATCGAGGCCGCCGTGGAAAAAGGCATTGAATACCTTTCGGTATATGCATTCTCGGAAGAAAACTGGAACCGCCCTCAGGAAGAGGTGATCGCCCTCATGGAACTCATGATGCAGTCCATGAAGAACGAATTCCACACCTTCCTGGACAACCGCGTGCGTTTCATGGTGCTGGGCAACCGCGCCCGCCTCAGTGAGAATCTCAACCGCACCATAGATGAAATGATGGAGGCTACTTCCCGGGATTACCGGACCACGCTCATCCTCTTCCTCAGCTACAGCGGCAAGTGGGATATCCTCCAGGCCATGAAAAAGGCACAGTCCCAGCTGTCTCCGGAGGAGTTCCAGGCCATGGAACTGACCGATTTCGACAAGTTCCTTGTTACCGCCGGCATACCGGATCCAGACCTTCTCATCCGCACCTCCGGGGAACTCCGCATCTCCAATTACCTGCTCTGGCAAACCGCCTATACGGAATTTTACTTTACGGATATCCTGTGGCCGGATTTCCGCAAGCCCCAGTTCTATGAGGCCCTGGAAGAGTATGCCCGCCGGGACCGCAGATATGGGAAAGTGAAATAAAATGCTTACCTTTGCAGGATAACAGTTTTTGGAATGACTTTTAATCGGCTCATCTGCATGGCAATGCTGCTCCTGGCGGGGGTAACCCTTCGGGCGCAGCAGAACCGCAGTTCCATCGAGATAGACTATAACAACCCGCAGAAATACATTGTGGGCGGTGTGGACGTAGAGGGAAACCAGTATTTCAACGCGCGTCAGATCCTTTCCCAGACCGGTTTGCAGGCGGGAATGGAGGTGACGGTCCCCGGCGAGGATATGACCAGCATTGTCACCCGCCTGGTGGCCCAGCGCTATTTTGAGGATGTGGCCGTTGTGGTGGACTCCCTTTGCCCCAGCCGGGATACCGCCTGGTTCAAGATTGTGGTGCGGGAACGTCCCCGCGTTTCCCGCTGGACTTTCACCGGTGTCAAGACCAATGAGCGGAAAGACCTGCAGGAACGCCTGAACCTGCGTGCCGGCCGGGAATATTCGGATTATGTGAAAAACGCCTCCGTAGATATCATCAAGCGTTATTTCAAGGAGAAAGGCTACATCAAGGTAAACGTGGACGTGGACGTTCAGCGGGATACCATGATCAAGAGCGCCATCCAGGTGAACTTTGCCATTAACAAAGGCAATAAGGTCCGTATCAAGGACATCAACTTCGTTGGTAATAACGAAGATGTCAAGGACTACAAACTGGCCAAAAACATGAAGGAGACCCACTCCAACCGGTGGTATAACTTCTTCAAGTCCAAGAAATTCAAGGAAAAGGAATATAAGACGGACCGCAAGACGGTGCTGGACGCTTTCAACGAAGCCGGTTACCGGGATGCCCGCCTTATAAGGGACTCCGTCTATTATGTGGACGAAAAGCACCTTAATATAGACATGGAGTTCGACCAGGGAAAACGCTATTATTTCCGCGACATCACCTGGACCGGCAATTCCGTGTATCCGTCGGAAGCGCTCAACGAAGTGCTCAAGATCAAGAAGGGGGACATCTACGATATGGTCACCCTGAACAAGCGCCTGCTGGGCGGCGGCAAGGAGAGCGACTACGACATCACCAAGCTGTACCGGGACAACGGTTACCTGTTTATCAGTGTAACGCCCGTGGAGGTGAATATCCAGAACGACTCAGTGGATGTGGAAATCCGCATTTCCGAGGGCAAGCCCGCCCGTCTCAACGAGGTGGTGATCAACGGAAACGACCTCACCAACGAACGGGTGATCCGCCGTCAGGTAATGACCCGTCCGGGCTATCTGTACCGCCAGACGGACTTCGAGCGTTCCATCCGTGAAATCGCCTCCATGGGCCAGTTCGACGCGGAGGCCATCATGCAGCAGGGTACCGGCTGGAACATCATCCCCAACCAGCTGAACAATACGGTGGACGTCTATTATAATGTTACCGAGAAACCCTCTTCCCAGCTGGAACTCTCCGGCGGTTGGGGCGGCAATACCTTTGTGATTACGGCCGGTGTGAGTTTCAACAACTTCTCCACCTACCGCATGTTTGACAAGAATGCCTGGCGTCCGGTTCCGCTGGGAGATGCTCAGAACCTCTCCTTCCGATTCCAGACCAACGGACAGTACTATACCAACCTCAGCGCCAGCTTCATGGAGCCCTGGCTCTTCGGCAAGAAACCCACGTCCCTCAGCATTTCCGGCTATTATTCCAGGATGACGGACTCTTACCTGTATATCGGCCTGCTGTCCACGGACAAGGTGTTCGAGGTGTTCGGTTTCAATGCCGGCCTGGGTACGCGCCTCAAGTGGCCGGACAACTATTTTGTCCTTTACAACAACCTCAGCTGGCAAACCTACAAGCTCACCAACTGGACCAACAGCTACTTCGCTTTCAACGACGGTATTTCGCATAACCTCAGCTATACCATCCAGCTGTCCCGTAATTCCTCGGACCAGCAGATCTATCCGCGTTCCGGTGCGGAGTTCTCCGCCTCGCTGCAGTTCACCCCGCCGTATTCCCTCTTCCGGAAATATACGTACGACGAGAACGGCAACAAGGTCAACGTGAACAGCTGGAAGGACGTGAATTACGACAACTGGACATCGGCCCAGCGCTATAAATGGATCGAATACCATAAGTGGAAGTTCAACGGCACGGTGTATTCCAAGCTCATCGGAGACCTGGTGCTCATGACCCGTGCCCAGTTCGGCTATCTGGGATACTACAACCGCAACTGGGGTTATTCCCCGTTCGAGAATTTCCAGGTGGGTGGCGACGGTATGTCGGGCTATATGACCTACGGCGCGGAAATCGTTTCCCTGCGCGGTTATGAGGATTATTCCCTCACTCCCAAGAAGCTTACTCCGTACAGCCAGGCCGGCTTAAGCTACGCCGGTAACGTGTACGATAAATTTACGGTGGAACTCCGCTACCCGGTAATCCTGCAGCCGCAGTCCACCATCTTTGTGCTGGCCTTCCTGGAAGGCGGTAACTGCTGGAGCGACATCCGGGAATTCAATCCGTTCCAGATCAAACGTAGCGCAGGTGTGGGTGTACGCATCTTCCTGCCCATGATCGGCCTCCTGGGTGTAGACTGGGGCTGGGGCTTCGACGACTCGGTGGACGGCGGAAGCCACTTCCATTTTGTACTTGGTCAGCAATTCTAGGCATTTAATTTGTAATTGGATACAAAGACAGAAACAAATTTAACAAACAATAGTATGAAAAAGATTTTCGTGATTGCCCTTGCGGCTCTGCTCACCCTGTCCGCATCTGCCCAGCAGTTCGCCCGTGTAAACTTCAATGAGCTGGTGATGCTCATGCCGGAAATGGACCAGGCCCGCGAGGTTATCAACGCTTCCCAGAAGGAAGCCGAGGAAACTTATGGTGCCATGGTGGAGGAATACCAGACCAAGGCCAATCAGTATCAGCAGAAGCAGGCCACCTGGACCGCCGCCATCCGTGAAAGCAAGGAGCGCGAGCTCATGGACATCCAGAACCGCCTGCAGGAATTCCAGCAGACCATTTCCCAGGAACTCCAGCAGCAGCAGAACCAGCTGATGGCTCCCATCCAGGAGAAGGCCCAGAAGGCTGTTGCCGATCTGGCCAAGGCCAAAGGCTATGCCGCCGTCTTTGATGTTTCCCAGTTCCTGTATTACAACGAGACTGCTATCGTGGATCTTACCGCCGAAGCCCGCAAAGCCCTCAACATTCCGGCCGACCGCACGCTGGAGTCCCTCCAGGCAGAGCTTCAGGCCCAAGCCGCCACAGCCCAGCAGTAATCGCTTGATTTTTCTTAAAAATTAATTGGGAATTCCCTTTTTATTCTTTACATTTGTAACGGAATTAAAGGGAATTCCTAATTTTTATAAATATAACACGAAACAAACCAATTTAAAATGAAAACTACAGACATCATGGCCCGCCTCCAGGCCAAGTATCCGCTGGAGAAAGAGTACCTGCAGGCTGTTCAGGAAGTGCTCGAATCCATTGAGGATGTGTACAACCAGCATCCGGAATTCGAAAAAGCCAAGATCGTTGAACGTATCGTGGAACCGGACCGTATCTTCACGTTCCGTGTTACCTGGATTGACGACAAGGGTGAGGTCCAGACCAACACCGGTTACCGTATCCAGTTCAACAGCGCCATCGGCCCGTACAAGGGCGGACTGCGTTTCCACAAGGCCGTGACCCCTTCCATGCTCAAGTTCCTGGGCTTTGAACAGACCTTCAAGAATGCCCTCACCACCCTGCCTATGGGCGGCGCCAAGGGCGGCAG
>CAMJJZ010000098.1 GCA_946406275.1 uncultured Bacteroidales bacterium
GTCTACCTTATTTACCATAAGGAAGCAGTAGCGCGCAGCCACTCCGAACTTCTGGTAATCGGTGTAGAGGAGGCTGTTGTCCCAGGTATAATCGCCGGCAATGGCGAATCCAAGTGCCTGGTTGGGGACGTCGAAGGACTTGTTATGAGTTGCGCTCACCACCACAGTTCCCGTGAAGATGGAGCAGGTGGTCTGCACGCCTTCAGCGGAAGTGAACGTGATGGTGTTGGTGGAGTGATCGCGCTTCCAGGTGCTTTGGCCGATAGGGATTACGCGATAGTACTTGTGGACGTCGGTCACCAGACCCATATCGGCCTTATAGATGATGCAGTTCCAGTGCTTGCCGTCTGCGCCGCCATAGTTGACGCAGGTGCCTTCCGTGCTGCCATCGTCATTGATGGCGGTCATAACTATCTCCAGATAGTTGTCGTAGTTGGCGGCAGGACCGTAGCCGTTGGCGTCCCAGCACCAGGACCTTTCTTCAGGCGCGCCCATTCCCATGGTACCCCAGCCCCAGCCGTCGTCACCGCCAAGGCCGCCTATCAGCACGGAACCCGTGATTGCGTAGTTGCCCACGAAATCTTCCACGAACGGCTTTACCTCAATCCTGTAGATGCGGGTCTGGCCGGACTGAGAAGTTACACTGATAGTGGGTATTGCATCCGTGAGGTCCATGGTGTCGCCTCTACCGACGGATGCGGTTGCTCCGTAAGCGATAACGAAGGAAGTTATACTCACGGCCTTGAGGTTGTCTATATAGTCCACCGCCAGCTTCACCTCAACAAGGCCGGTGGTTTCGTCCAGCGAGGTTATGATGGCGTCGCCAATCTGGTGTTCGAATGCGATGGAAACTATGTTCCTTTCCTGGTAAACGTAATTGGCGAGTTCCTTTTCTCCGGGATTACAGGAGACAAAGAGCGCCGCAGCGGCCAGTATCGCAGTCAGTATATTCCTTTTCATAATTATTCGATGTAAGGGTTAAGATCGGTCTCAAGGGAAGGAATGGGATAAAAGACTACGTCATCGGCAGTGAGTCCCTGCTCCTTGGCCGCAGTGACGTCTGAGTGGAGTTTGTTGAGCCTCCGGAGGTCGTAGCAGTACTTGCCCTCGAAGGCGAGCTCGTAATTGCGCTCCTTGCGGACGGCGTCGCGGAACTGGGCCGTGCTCATTCCCGGCGTAAGGTCCGCAAGACCCGCCCTGTTGCGGATGGCGTTTACCAGTGCATAGGCTTTAGCGGTGGGACCGGCGGCCTCCGCATAGGTGAGGGCAATCTCGGAGTAGCGGATGAGGAAAGGCTTGGTGGAAGTCTTGTCGCCCACGAATTCCGGGTCGATGAATTTGCGGCAGAACGGGTAGGTAAGCTTGCCAGGATAGGCGGCCACTACCGCACCGCTTGCGTCGTAGACCGTGTTGCAGAACAGCCAGTCGTGACGGAGGTCTCCGGCAGGGAAGCTGTTGTAGAAGGTTGCATCCGTGCCGTACTCACTCCAACCGTCGTGGGTGGGAATCATCACGCCGGTGTCTCCCTGCTTGAGGTACACGGTGCCTCCGGCAATGTACGGGATGTACATCTTGGATATCTTGGAATACTGTCCTTCGCTCACGCCCGTACGGTCCATGCTCATCAGGAAGATGTGCTCCGGGCCGGTGGGCTTGTTGACGTCGTAGATGTCCATGAGGTTGGGGTCCAGGCCGTATGTGGTCTGGGCGGGATCGTCCACCACGTGGCCGGCGTATTCAACCGCCTTGGCGTAGTAATCGTCCACGCTGAAGGACATGTCTTTATACTGCGGCACGCCGCTTTCCTTGGCGGATGCGAGGTACAGGTAGCTTATTGCCGCAAGGGAATATGCCGCAATCCTGTCCGTACGTCCGGTGACGGGAACCTTGTATACTCCGGTGAGCTTGATTGCCTGGTCAAGGTCGGAGAAAATCTGGTTCCATACTTCGTCCAGGTTCTTGGCCGCGCCTACCGTAGCTTCCTCCAGCTTGCGCACCGTGGAAAGGTGCATGGGCACGCGGCCGAAGTTCCTTGCAAGGTTGAAGTAGGAGTAAGCCCTCATGAAATAGGCCTCGCCAACATATTGGTTGCGGATGTCCTCGTCAAGCTCCTTCATGGCTCCCACGTTCTCTATCACGGAGTTGGCCCTGTTGATGGTGATGTAGGAGTATTTGTAGAAGTTGTAGAGGGTTGTGTTGGTCTTGAATGTGGCCGATTTCCAGCCGTCGAGCTCCTTAGTGGACGTTTTGGCGTCGCCCTTAGGGAACATTACGTCCGTGTTCATGTCCCCAAGGAAGACTATGGCGCGGGAATACTCGATGTAATTGATTGCATCGTATATATAGTTGGTGGCCGCAAGGGCGTCGGCGTCGGTCTTGTAGAAATTTCCCTCCGAATAGAATCCGTAGGGATATTCGTCCAGAGAGCATGCGCATACTGCGAATGATGCCAGTGCTGCAAGTATTATCTTATTTGCTTTCATAGCTTTCTAGAAATTGAAGTCAACACCGAATGTCCATTTGCGGAGGCGGGGATAACCGCCGCTGTAGATTCCAAGCGCGCTCACTTCGGGGTCGTAACCGGTGAACTTGGTGAAAGTGTAAAGGTTGTCCGCGGAGAGATACACCCTGAGGGTGCGTCCGTAATCCCTCTTTGATAGAGGTATCTTGTAGCCCACGGTGAAGGTCTGGATTCTTACGAACGATCCATCCTCGATCCACCAGCTGGAGAATTTGGTCTGGCGGGTGTCGCTTAGCTTGGGATACTTGTTGGAGTGGTTGTCCGGAGTCCAGCGAAGAGGCATGTTGTTGGGCTGGTCGAAGCGTTTGGTGTTTACCACGTCGTTACCGAACACGCCGTTGAAGAAGATGCTTGCGTCCAGGTTCTTCCAGCTTGCGTTGAGCGACAGGGAGGCCAGGAAGTCCGGATTGGGATCGCCGATGATGCAGCGGTCGTCCTCGTTCACGGTGTCCAGCATATCGGCATTGTAGATATCCACGTACTTGAATTCGCCGGGTTGGGCGTCGTCGCCGCTGAGACCGGCTCCAAGGCCCTCGGAGAGGGTCTGGATGATGCCGTCCGTCACATAGCCGTAGAATACATACATGGGCTCACCCACGGCCAGGATGTTGGTAAAGCCGCGGTACTGTTCCGACGAGTTGCCGTAGAACTCGTACTGCATTCCAGTACGGGCGTCCGTGTTGAGGCCGGCTTCAACGGAGTTGCCAAGGCTAACCACCTTGTTGCGGTTCCTGGAGAAAATGAATGTTCCGCCCACGTTCCAGTCCCGGTTGCGGAACACAATGCCGTCGATTGTGAGCTCGATACCCTTATTAAGTATCTCGCCGTCGTTCACCCACATCTTGTCGTAGCCGGAAGACGGGGCAATGTTTCGCTGGCGCAGGAGGTCCGAGGTGTGTTTCCAGTACCAGTCGAAGGTTACGTTGAGGCGGCTGTCGAAGAACGATCCGTCCACGCCCAGGTCCAGCTGGGAAGTGGTTTCCCACTTGAGGCCGGTGTTGGGGATGCCGCTCCATACCGCGTAGATGCCGCCGTCGCCGGTGGTTCCGGACTGATAGCCGGGGCCGATTGCCGTGGTCCACGCTCCATCGTAATAGTATTTGTGCTGACCGAAGCGGCTCAGGGTCTGGTAGGCCGATATTCCCTGGTTGCCGGAAATACCGTACGATGCCCTGAGCTTCAGGAGGTTGATCTGGGAGATATTTTTCATGAACTCCTCCTCGTTGATCTTCCAGCTGAGAGCGCCGGAAGGGAAGAAGGCCCACTTGTTATCCGCACCGAACTTGGACGATCCGTCCGCGCGGGCTGTGAAGGTTGCCAGGTACCGGCCTGCAAAGGTGTAGTTCAGACGGAGGAGTCCCGAGACCAGCTTAGTCTCGTATAAGTTATTGGTAATCTGGTATTTCTCCGGGTCACCGGCGGCCAGGTTCTCGTTGGCCAGGGATTCGTTCACGAAGCCCACGCCGGCAAGGCCGCTGCCGCGGGACATGTAGTTCTCCGACGAGAAACCGCCCATGGCGGTAAGGTGGTGGGGGCCGAATTCCTTGTCGAAGGTGGCGAAGGTCTCCACCACAAGGTTATCGTCCTTCCAGTTCTCTATGGCGCCGTAGCCGTTGTTGAAGACGCCTCTTTCCGTGTACTTCTTGGGGAAATAATAGTCGGAGATTGTTTCGCCGTGCTTGTAGTTCACCTGGCCGGTAATGTCCAGCCACTCGAACGGACGCCAGTCTGCGGCCATGTAGGAGATTACGTT
>CAMJJZ010000099.1 GCA_946406275.1 uncultured Bacteroidales bacterium
AACCTCATGAGCGTGCCGTACACGGCGGTGATCACGGCCCACGAGCACATGAGCGCTTATGCCTACATAAGCATCCTGGAGGCCATCCTGAAGCTGGCCGTGGCCTTTGCCGTATGGTATACGGCCGGGGATAAGCTGGTGCTCTACGCCTGGCTGCTGCTGGTAGTGGCCGTGCTTGTCCGCGGATCCTTTGCCGCGTACAGCATGACGCGTTTCAAGGAGTCCAGGACGGGGTTCCGTTTCAACGGCCCGCTGGTTCGTGAAATGGGCGCCTTTGCCGGTTGGAACTTCGTGGGAAGCGGCACGTACATGCTCAACACCCAGGGTATTAACCAGCTCATGAACCACTTCTTCGGCGTTGGCATGAACGCCGCCAGGGGAGTGGCCGACAAGGTTGAATCCGTGGTGCGCCAGTTTGCCACCAACGTGGCTATGGCGCTTAATCCCCAGCTGCAGAAATCCTATGTGAGCGGCAACCGTGACTATGCCTACGAGCTGGTCTGCAAGGGCTCCAAGTACTATTTCTGGATACTTTTTGTGCTTAGCATTCCGTTCATAACGGACTCGGAGACCATCCTTCGCCTGTGGATAGGGGAGGTACCTCCGGAGGCGGCGCTTTTCACAAAGCTCACGCTGCTGAGCTTCCTTGTGGACTTCACGCCAAACACGCTTGTGGTGCTTCAGCAGGCACACGGCAAGGTGGCAAAGTTCTATTTGCTGTCCAGCGCCGTGGCCATCCTGGCGTTCCCTTGCGCCTGGATAATGTACCGCTGCGGCCTTCCGGCCTGGACGGGATATGCGGCGTTCATCGGCTTCTATATCTTAAAGGGCGCCATGATGCTGGCGGTGACGCACCGCGAGGCGGGGCTGCCGGTAGGGAAGTACCTGCGCGAGGCCCTGTTCCCGGCCGTGTTCCCCAGCGCCATGGTGGCCCTGGCCATATGGCCTCTGACGCGTTTGGTAACCGTTACATGGTGGCGGTTCCTTTTGGTTGCGGCTGTTGGAGTTATACTGCTTTCCATAGCAGTCTGGAATTACGGCCTCACCCCCGGTGAGAAGGCCTTCGTAAAGAGCAAGCTGCCATGGAAAAAGTAATCTACACCGTTCTCACAGGCGGTTATGACCGCCTGCAGCAGCCTCTGGTCACGGATTCCGGGTTCCATTACGTGTGCTTCGGGGACCACGCCGGCCAGGACGGTGTGTGGGAGCTCCGGGAGATACCTTTTGAAGGCAGCCCCGTCCTCCGCGCACGCTGGGCCAAGATGCATCCCCACGTGCTTCTTCCGGAATACGATTACTCCGTTTTCATGGATGCCAACCTGTGCATCTCCGGTGCGGAGTTCTATTCTTTCATAGGTGATGCTCTCGTGGCCATCCTGCAACACCCGGAACGGGATTGTGTGTGGGAGGAGTTGAGGTATTGCTATCTGAAAGACAAGATTTCCACTTGCTCTGCATTCAGGATTCACAGAATGCTGCGCGGCATGCCCCGGCATTGGGGCCTGGCGGAGACCAACGTTCTGGCACGCAAACACAATGATCCTCAGATAGTTGATTTGGATGAGCTCTGGTGGAGGCTGCTCCAGGAGTCCGGCGGCAGCCGTGACCAGCTGGTCTTTACGCCGGCACTCCATACCCTTGGCATGGAGCCGTCGCTGCTTCTGGGCCCCGGCCTCAACGCCCGCAACGTGCCGTACATCCAGTACGTCAACCACCCCCTAACCGGACGTGAAAACGTGCCGGGAAAACTCAACTGGGCCAACCTGAAGTATAACCTCCGCCTCCTGTGGAGAAAAGCCATGCTGCCATGCCTGAAGTAAGTGTGGTCATAGTGTGCATGAATCGTCCGGATATCCTATTCCCTTGTCTGGACAGCCTCCACAGCGGCAACTCGGAAGTCATCCTGGAGACGCTGGTGGTGGCGTACAATTTCACCGGGGAAAACCTGGCCCTGCTGGCGGAGAAGTATCCGTGGGTGACAATCGTCCCGTCCGACGGCGTCCGCGGCTTCGCGGAAAACAACAATCTGGCCCTGAAGCGCGTGAAGGGGCATTTTTGCTTCATCGTCAATGACGATACAATCGTCCCGCCCCATACCATCCGGCGCCTCCTGGAAGACCTCCGCGGCCTCCCGGAAGATGCCGCCGCCGTGAGCCCCGCCATCCACTTTGCCGATGGCCGCCTCCAAACCTGCGGCCGCGGCCCCTGGAGCCCTTGGAGATATGCGTTGCATTATCTGCACTTGGTGGATGAGTCCAAGCCGTCCAGGTGGAATAAGATTTCTGGCTCTGTCGGTGAGGCCGGTTCTGTGTTCCAGACCTATACGCTGAACGGTGCCTGCTTCCTGATCCGGACGGACATCTTCCGCATGGCCGGCTGGTTCAACCCCCGCTATTTCTTCACGCCGGAGGACATCGCCCTTGGACATGTCCTGAACGGCCTTGGGTACTCCGTGTGGGCGGATCCCTCCGTTCCCATCACCCACCTTGCCGGCGGCTCCGTCTCCGCCATGGAACAGGCCATCAAGCCCGCCCGGGTCCGCGGCTCATTGCTGTTTTATGGCGAGCCCGTATGGCTGAAACTTTTTATCTGGTGCTATGAGGCACTGAGGTATCTCAAGCATACCATATTAAAAGGCAATCCAATCATGCGTCAAACGGCCCTGAACGTTATGAGAACCGTGTTCTCCCGCCTTTCACCCAAGGAAATCTTCATCCGTTTCAAGCCATGAAAAGAGTCCTCGTCATAGTCGTCACCTACAACGGCCTCCCCTGGCTCTCCCGCTGCCTCGCCTCCGTCACTTCGGTCCCAACTGCGGTTGATGGTCCAGAAAATGGGACACCTCCGACACTTGACGTATATGTGGTGGACAATGACTCCACGGATGGTTCCGCTGACTACATCCAGTCGCATTTCCCTGCTGCCAAACTTGTGCGCGCGGCGGAGAACCTTGGGTTCTCCAAAGCCAACAACCTTGGCATGCAATACGCCCTTGACCACGGCTACGACTACGTCTACCTCCTGAACCAGGACGCCTGGTTAGAGCCCGGCGCCATGGAAAAGCTCGTCTCCATAGCAGAAGCACACCCAGAGTACGCCGTCCTCAGCCCCCTCCAGATGACTGATGGGTTTAAGGAGCTTGACAAGCAGTTTGCTAGGAGATGCCCGGTCGCAGCCGGGCATGACGTGAGTGAGGTAAAATTCGTTATGGCGGCGCACTGGTTGGTGCCTGTTAAGGTGCTGAGAGAGATAGGGTTGTTCAATGAGGATTTGTTTCCGTTCTATGGTCAGGATGACAACTGGTGTCACAGGGCTCGTCATAAAGGGTACAAGATTGGCATAGTGCCGGAGGCGCGTGCCGTGCATGACAGGGCGGATCGCAAGGAAGACAAAGACAAACTTATTTTCAGGAACTATTACACTGGCTCCCTGGTGCGTTTGGCCAATCCCAACGTTCCTATGTGGCTGTCTTACATATATATACTTGCATTCACACTTGTCAAGGCCGTCAAGTATCGCAGCCTCAAAGTCTTCACATACTTCTTCCGTCTCCACTCCAAATGCCAGGCTGTCAGGTCTCTGCGGAAGGCATAAATTTTGATAAATCCGGCGGATATTCGTATATTTGTGGGATTTAGAAATTTAGATGTCTTTTTATGGCAGTAGCAGATATTCTCAAGAAACTTTTCGGGTCCAAGAGCGACCGTGACATGAAGGCTATCAAGCCGGTGCTGGACAAAATCCTTGCGGTGTATCCGGACATTGACAAGCTCTCCAACGATGAGCTCAGGGCCCATACAGATGCCCTCAAGGCCCGTATAGCGGAGGTAGAGAAACCCTTCGAGGACCGCATAGCAGAAATCAAGGCGGAGTTGGAGACGGAAATCCCCGTTTCCCGCAAGGAAGAGCTTGCAACCGAGAGCGACAAGCTTGTGAAGGATGAGGACGATGCCATCGAGCTCATCCTGAACGAGATCCTCCCGGAGGCGTTCGCCATCATGAAATCCACCGCCAGGCGCTTTGCCCAGAGCGAGACCATCGAGGTCACAGCATCGGAGTTCGACAAGCAGTTAGCCGCGGAAGGCCGGGACTT
>CAMJJZ010000100.1 GCA_946406275.1 uncultured Bacteroidales bacterium
GCCATGAGTTGGCGGTTTACATTGGAGGCACAGACCTCGTCTGAATCCACTATGGTGAGATGGCCCACGCCGGAGCGGATGAGCCCTTCCGCGCACCAGGAACCAACTCCGCCCACGCCGAAGACAATCACCCTTGACACCGCAAGCTTTTCCATAGCTTCCGGCCCCAGGAGCAGTTCCGTGCGTGCGAATATTTCCTTTCTCTCCATATTCTGCAAATATACCAAAAAATGGCTATATTTGTACATTAATAATAATGTATTCTAGAATGAGAAGATTAGTTTTGGTTATATTTGCAGCACTTCTGGCTGCGGTTTCAACATATGCCGGAAATGACGGCTTCCTCAAGGGAAAGGTCCTGAGGATAGACAAGGAAACCATAGCGGAAGTAGGCTCAGAAGGCTCCCCCTTCGACATCAGTCTCCCTGTTGCCGGCCTCTCCCTGGGCGGCAGCGCAAAGCTGTCCCTCCTGGACGTGGAGCTTGCCCTCAAGCAGGCTGCGGAGGACGATGACATTGCAATGATCTATTTCAACTACGACCATTTCAGCGCCCCTACATCGGCCTGTGAAGAAATACGCCGTTATATCCGTGAGTTCTCCGAGGCCGGAAAGCCCGTGGTGGCATACGGCCACTCGCTGGGGAACGGCTCGTACTATATGGCATCGGCAGCAGACCGCGTGTTCCTTCATCCCAAGGGAAGCGGCTCGCTTAACGGTCTTGCCAGCCAGCAGTACTTCCTGAAAGACGCCCTGGACACCCTTGGCATAGAAGTCAAGCTCATCCGTCACGGCAAGTTCAAGAGCGCCGGAGAAATGTACATCCGCAACTCCATGAGCCCGGAGAACCGCAGGCAGTACGAGGCCCTTCTGGAAGCCACCTGGAGCACTCTGGTGGCCGATATGGCCGCCTCCCGCGGCATCGAAGCAGCACAGCTCAGGGAATGGATCGGTAACCTTGAACTGGGCACCGCAAGCACCTGGGTAGAGAAAGGCCTCATAGACGGCCTCAAGTACAAGGACGAGATGGAAGACTACATCTGCCACCTCTTCGGGACAACTGAACCGGACGCCGTCAAGCGCATCAACCTCAAGGAATACGTCAAGAAGGTAAAGAAAGGCTCCGGCAAGAAGGTCGCAGTCCTTTATGCCGACGGTGAAATCACCCGCGACGGCAACGAGATAGCAGGCGAAAAGTTCGCCGCCCAGATTGCCAAGCTCCGCAAGGACGAAAGCATCAAGGCCGTAGTCTTCCGCGTGAACTCCCCTGGAGGCGAGGTTGTTGCCGCCGATATCATCCGCCGCGAGATTGAGCTTCTTGGCAAGGAAAAGCCGGTAATAGCCAGCTACTCCTCCTATGCCGCATCCGGCGGATACCTTATCTCCGCAGGCTGCAGCAAGATTTTCTGCGACAACACCACCCTCACCGGTTCCATTGGCGTATTCGGCATGGTTCCCAACGTGGGCAAGGCTGCCAGCAAAATTCTCAAGGTAAACTTCGAGACTGTGAAAACAGACCCTCACGCCGCCGCCGGAAGCCTCTTCACCGGCCTTGACGGTGAAGAAGAAGCCTGGTACCAGAAAGAGATAGAACTCATTTACGAAGACTTCGTGGGCGTGGTTGCCGACGGCCGCCACATGACCACGGAGCAGGTGGACGACCTTGCCCAGGGCCGCGTCTGGGCCGGCAAGGACGCCCTTCTCCTTGGCCTCTGCGATGAAAAGGGCACCCTCCTTGACGCAATTGACTACGCCGCAGAGCAGGCAGGTCTTTCCAAGTATAAGATTGTGGTAGCACCGGAGAAGCAGAAAGGCTTCGTTTCCAAGAAAGACAAGAAGGAAAAGCCTCTGGTACACATCCAGAACATCATTTCCCAGCCCGGCTTCAGGGCCATGGCCATCATGCCTTTCATGACTGTAGACTCCGAAAATCCCTTTGCCCTATGAAGAAGTTTCTGACCATTTTTGCACTCCTGGCCGTGTGCCTGGGAGCATTTGCACAGAACACCGGCAAAGACGTCCTGAAAGACCTCGAAGAAAAGCCGCTTGAGGAGAAAGCCTCCAAGAAGGCAAAGCCGGAGCAGGAGTTCAAAGTTTTTGACATCCAGGCACTTGCATACCTTGGCTACGGCTGGCACCTCATGGACGGTACGGAGTTCCAGAAAGGCCTTCACAAAGGCAATACGGAGTTCTTCATGAACATCACGGAGTTCGATTTCACTCCGGCCAAGTTCCTCACCCTGAGCCTTGGCATGGACGTGAAGTGGGACTGGTACTCCCCCACCGCGGACTATGGCTTTACCATGAGCGGCGATGACCTTGTCCTTGGCGCAGCCCCCGCCGGCGTGGATAATTACAAATCCACTCTTGCCACTGCAGCATTCACATTCCCGGTTGGCCTCAAGTTCAGGCTTGGAAACCTTGCATCAGTCACCGCCGGGGCAGAAGCCGTACTGAATCTTCCCAAGAACGCCAGGATTACGGACACTTACGCAGTGGGCACAAAGTCCTATACCGTAAAGGAAAAGGCAAGTTCAATCCCCCAGTGGGGCTGGAACGCATATGCACGCGTTACCTTCGGAGGCTTCTTCGGCCTCTACGCCCGTTACTATCCCCAGCAGCCTATTATCCCCACCGCCCCCTTCGGCCTCACCACCGTGGGCCTGGTCATGGATTTAAGCAACTTCTAACAGGTAATGAAAAGATTAATCTTTTTACTTGCTGCTATCCTGTGCGCAGGCGCCGTTTGCGCCAATGCGCAGGAAGAGCAGAAGGTCAAGTTCAATCCTGATTATTCCATTCAGGATATATCCGCCGAGTTTGGACACATTGCGTCCTTCAACGGCGGCGCCATGGACAGCTACTACCTCCAGTTAACCTATTCCAGGCTGTTCTGGAGGCAGTTTGCCTACAGGGTGGGAGCCATGGCGGTCCAGGAGCCGGGAGGCTTCCCATGGCTTGCCGGTGTTCCGCTGGCGGTGTCGTATCGTCCCTGGACCGTGTCTTTTGAAGAAGCGGCCGCATATGCACTGAAGGAAACAATCATGGACACTGTGTATGACGGCCTCTCCGGAAGGTCGGACCAGATTGGCAGCGACATCCTGTTCAACCTGTTCTGGCTTCTGTTCCGGAGGGCGGAGTTCATCGTGGGAGTAACCCCCGGCGTTTATCTTGGAACGGCATCATCGGCAGCCAACGTAGCCACCTACGGCCGTGTAGCCCTCTTTGGAGACGCAGGCCTCAAGCTATCCATCCCCATCTGGCGCATGAGCCTTGACGTAACTCCCATGATCCACTACTCATTCCTCCGCAACACGGAACTTGACGGCGAACCCACTCGCCTGCTGCTGTCCATATCGGGAGGTATAAGCTATCTGTTTTAATATTATCCAAAATACATAATAACACTATGAAAAAACTAATCATTACCCTTGCACTCGCATGCGTGGCCGTCCTTGCTTTCGGCCAGCAGAAAAAGGTCCTTCGTCCCAGACTGGAGGTTGCTCAGGTTGAATCCGACGGCCTTGAAATCGAAGTTTTTTATATGGACGATGAGAGCCCCCGCACCTACTACCTGTCCCTTGGCAACCTTGGTATAGGCGGTCATCTCCTTTCCATTGACATGGACCCTCTGTTCGAGCTTTTCATCCCGCTTGGCAATACTCTTGAAGAGTCCATCGCCAAAATGGAACAGATCAAGGAATTCTACAAACAGCCCAGGCTATCAACCATGGAGATTATCGGCAATTTCGCAACGGTATATCCCACGGATGAACTGATCAACGTAACTGTAACAAGAAGGCAGCGCCTGTTCTCCAAGATCCTGGAATTCAGCATCCCCACCGCCGGCAGCGAAACCGTCGTCCGCAACACTCACATCTCCAAAGTGGACTTCAGCAGCCTCCTCAGCAGCCTCAAGATCTACAAGAAGCTCCACCCCAAGGAACTCTAACAGAACCCCATACAACGCAAAAGTCCGGCCGTTTCCGACCGGACTTTTTGGTGCACTCTTAGGGACTCGAACCCTAGACCCGCTGATTAAGAGTCAGCTG
>CAMJJZ010000101.1 GCA_946406275.1 uncultured Bacteroidales bacterium
GGCGTGATGTGGTATTTGTTCGTGGAGCATAGTATTGGCTTCAAGTGTCAGTCATACGACGTACTTGCAGAAGCCAACGGCTTTGAGCGTTACGACTATAGCGGCTCTATGTACGTAGGCGCAGCTGACAAAGGCGTCAGGGAAGTATCTTTCACCGTAGGCAAGGATATCGCTTCCGTACGCTACCTGTTCTTTGATGAGAAGATAGAAGACGATGAAAAGGCTCTGGGAATTGCAACCCAGCTGGCAGAAGGCAGCATCGAGTACAACGTCATAAACGAGTTCACCACAGAGGACGGAAAGCATTACCATGCCTCCGTTTCCTACACCGCTGAAGTTGCCGGTTACCATACTGTAATAGCCGTTGGCTTGGATGCGGCGGGCAACTGGTACTTCTGGTACTACTACTGGTTCAACCTTGATCCTTATGTGGATCCTTCCAACTATACCTGGACCACCCTTGGCACAGCAGAGTATACTGATGACTTCATCGCCTCCATATACAATATAGAGAATCTGACCTGGGGCGTTGAGATAGAGCAGTGCGACCAGGATCCTACCCGTCTGCGCCTTATCTATCCTTACGACAACAAGTTTGAGTATAATGAAGATGGTGACTGGGCCCAGGACAAATCCTACGATATTGAGATAGTGGTCCTTGAGGACAACCGTGTATATTTCGTCCCTCAGGAGATTGGTGTCAACTGGGGTCACGGTATGTTCAGCATTGCATCCTATGCCGGCTATCTCATTGACAACGGATATGGACTGGACGAGGTTGATCCCACTTTGTTCGGAACACTGTCAGAAGGCGTGATTACCTTCCCGGAGAAGTCGCTTCTGGTTTCTATGGCAGAATACGATGACGGTGGATGGTACTATGCGGGCAATCACAATGCATTTAGGCTTGTGCTTCCTTATGCATTGGGTGCAGACACCTCCGCTCCCAAGAAGGTTGCCGCTCCTGCCACCAAGACTGTCAGTAAAGCCAAAAAGGTTTCCTTCAAGAAGGAAAGCCATGGAAATGGCGGAAAGGCAGTCAGGCCTAAACCCACACTTGAAAGGGTGAACTAAGATGATTCAGGGTGGCCTTCCGGTCACCCTGATTTTTTTTACAGCAGCTTGGCTGCAATCTCTGACAGCTGGCTTCGTTCGCCCTTCTTCAGGAAGATGTGCTCGAATAGGGGCTGGCCAGCCATTTTTTCGCCCAGGTGGGTGAGGCCGTTGGACCACTCGTCAAGGTAGGGCTGGTCTATCTGGAAGATGTCGCCCGTGAACACCATCTTGGTGCCTTCGCCGGCACGGGTGATGATGGTCTTGACCTCGTGCGGGGTAAGGTTCTGGGCCTCGTCCACAATGAAGTAGACCTTTCCCAGGGAACGGCCGCGGATGTACGCCAGGGGCGATATCACAAGCTTCTCTTCCTTCAGCATGGCCTCTATCCTCTGGCACTGCTTGCTGCCGGGGCGGAAGCAGTGGCGAATCACGTCAAGGTTGTCCATGAGGGGCTGCACGTACGGTCCCATCTTGGATTTCTGGTCTCCGGGGAGGAAGCCGATGTCCTGGCCGCCAAGCACCACGGTGGGCCTGGAAAGGATAATCTGATCGTACTCCTGGGCCTGTTCTATGGCAGCGGCAAGGGCTATGAGGGTCTTTCCCGTTCCGGCGCCGCCGGTGAGGGACACCAGGGGAATCTTGGGATTCATGCAGGCGTCCATGGCAAAGCGCTGCTCGTCGTTGCGGGGACGTATTCCGCAGGCCTCATGGTTCTTTACAAGGACTATTTCGTTCCGTATGGTATCGTACCTTCCAAGGACGATGGCTCCGCCGAAGGTGAACTTGTATAGCTGGTTGGGGGCGGGTTCCTTTACGGCAATCTCTTTCCAGGAAATGCTGCTGGTGGGGCCGTACGCCAGGCTTTGCATGGCCTCAGGCTCAGCTTCCATACAGATGACCTCGCGCACCATGTTGTCCATGGCTTCGTCGTCTACGCGGTCCGTGAGGTAGTCCTGGACCTCCATGTCCACGGCCTTGGCCTTGAGACGGAGGTTGAGGTCCTTGGTCACAAGGGCCACGAACTTGTCCGGATTGTTGTCCCGGACCCACATTGCCGTGGCAAGGATGCGATGGTCTTGGATGTCGTCCCGGAAGAAGTCCTGCATTTCCGGGGCAAAGGGATGGTTGGGTTCCACCTTGATGCGACCCATCTTGGGGCCCAGGGAAATGCCCTTGGGGCCAAGTTTATGGCCGTCGATGATGGCGCTTATCTCCCTCATGAACGCGCGGGCGTTGAAACTCAGGGAGTCGTTACCCTTCTTGAACTTGTCAAGTTCTTCAATGACGGCCACGGGGATTACAATGTCATTGTCCTTGAACTGCCGGATGGCATTGTGGTCGTGCAGGATGATGTTGGTGTCCAGTACGAATATTTTCGTCGCGGACTTCTTTTTGGCAGGTTTGCTAGTCCTCACCCTCTTTGGTATTTAACAGTGTTTCAAGTATATCGGGGATATCCGTTTTCTCTGAAATAATAACTTCCGGCTTTCCTGGAGTGGGGTGGCCTATGGGATAGAACACCACGTCCTGCAGGAGGAGCTCCGCGTCCACATAGTCGTAGTCTATATCGGCAATCTGGATAACCACGCCCGGGACCTCCGCAAAGAGGACGCGGACGGGGAGTTCGTTGCCGTTGGCCTTGCAGATGTCGGTTATGCAGACGTCTGCGCCTGTGCCCTGGCGGGCCATGCTGCGGAGGGCGGTAAGGAGGCCGCCTTCACCAACGGTAGCACCGGCTTTGACCACGCCGTCTTCCACAAGCTCACGCACCACCTCATAGCAGTCCGTGAAGTAATCCGCGTCCGCCACGTCTGCGGGGACGGAGGGGCTGGCGCCCACGGCCTGGGCCAGGGAGGAGCCTCCAAGGCGGAAATCGCAGGTGTCGAAAGGTATATAGATGAGCCAGTCCTGGGCCTGCGGCTGAAGCTCTCCGGGGCATTTGCGGCGCCTGGAGATGCGCGGGTTCACTGTTCTGGCGGTATCTTCGAAGATAAGGTCATCGTCCTGATCCATGGGCTCTCCCTCTACGGTGGCGGCCTTGAAGGAAACGGCCGGGGTGCCGGAGGTGAGGTTGTAGCGGGAAATCCTGAGGCCAAGGGCGTCTATATATGCGCATGCTTCTTCTACGGAGCTGTAGAAGGCGGCGCCCCAGCTTACTTCCTTGCCGCTCCAGCGCCAATCTGCCTTAACGGTGAGGTCTCCCAGACGGAAGTGTCCGCTGAACCAGATGGCGTCTATGAGGGCCTGGGCTACTTTTCCGGCAGTGTACGCGCCCGCAAAGGGAATGGGCACCGCGCGCTTCTGGAGAGGAAGCAGTGCGGCGTACTTGTAGATGTCTTCTTCACGGAAGGGAAAACTGTCCGGGGCGGGGTCTTTGTGCTCGTCTGCGAGGGTGCCGAAATCCCCGTCCGGGCGGATGGGGGGCTCTGCGGTGCAGCCGTCAAGCATGTCGGCCGGGGAGAGCGCCTGCGGTACGCCGTCTATGATGTACGCGCTGTAAAGAAGGTCAGTCTTTTCTGCCATGTTTCAAATTTAGTAAAAAAAATACATTTATACAAAAAAAAGCGGCAGGCACTCCTCCCCAAGAGTGCCTGCCTAGTGTATAAAACGAACTTAATAAATAGACACGAAGCGTACTTCGTAATCCAAGGGCAAAGTTATAATCTTTTATTTTAACTTCCAAATTATTTCAGGGTTGAAAGCTAATTAAAATATTTTAATTTCAATTTATTACACCTAAACATTTATTCTACACGCACTTGGTGTTCCGGAAAATTTTTGCCCTTACCGCAAATATTTTCTATCTTTGCGCTGAAATGAGCTCGACAATATCCAGAACTTTCTATAAAATGCCGGTGATCACGCTGTTTTTCATCGTGATTCCGGTGTTCTATTTCCTTTTCGTAGTATGGGCTGAGCCCTTCCACATGGACGATTTCCTTGCCGTGGGGCGGGACCGCTATACATTCAACCTTATCAT
>CAMJJZ010000102.1 GCA_946406275.1 uncultured Bacteroidales bacterium
ACCCCCATGGACATGACCCAGGATATCGGCGCCGGCGGAAACGCCCTCCCGTACCGCTGGAGGCCCATGGAGTTCACCTTCGACGGCAAGACCTACGTGAACGAGCGCGCCATCGCCACCCAGCAGACCGGTTTCTGGATGGTTGGCCAGGCCCGCAAGTACGTCCCTGACGTTGTAGGAGGCATCCTCTGGTTCGGCACGGACGACGCCGCAACGTCGTACCTCACCCCCATCTACACCAGCATCACAAAGGTCCCTGACTGCTTCCGCGAGGGCAACGGAGACCTTCTGCACTATTCGCCCACCGCATCGTTCTGGATCAACAACCGCGTCTCCAACGCATGTTACAAGATGTACAACGTCATGGCTCCGTACGTAAGGGAGAGGGCCGACGCCTTCGAGAAGGAGCAGATGGACCGCCGCACCCATTCCGTTGACAGCATGGCGGTGGTAATGTACAACGAGGTTGCAGTGAAGATGCAGGAAAGGGCGGCAAAGGGAAAAAGTCAGTCTTCAAAACCTTTCGCAAAAGTTGTCAAGTACCTTACGGACTATACAGTGGATACTGCACAGAAGCAGTTCCAGGCCTGGAGTGCCATGGAGACAGATCTTCTGGTCAAGTTCATGGACGGCAACGTGAAGCCTCAGAATCCTGACGGAACCTTCAAACACTCAGAGCATTCCACCGGTATTCCGGAGAAGATTGAGTGGCCCGGATACACGGAACTCTGGAAGGAAACCGTGGTCCAGGAACACGGCGAAGTGATCCAGGTACCGGAGTAAGAAAGTATAAAAAAACTCTACAAATGCATATCTTTCCCGCCAAAGTTTGGATTTTGGCGGGAACTTTTGCTATATTTGACCCTGATAACCACTACATAGCATATGAAACTTTTTCAAATATTCTCTACAACCAGGGCGAAAATGTTCGCCGAATCCGTGGATAAACTGCTCAACACGGTTGATACTGCATTGATACTCTTTAAGGAAGGGGTCCGCAGTTACCTCTACAATGACAGCGAGAGTTTTTCTCAGACACTCTCAGCAATGGCATCGGCAGAAACAGAGGCCGGAGTGCTCCGCCGGGACATTGAAAACATGCTCTACTCCCGCGGTTCTCTCATCCGTTACCGCGGAGACATCATGCGCCTTCTGGAAAGATACGACCACATTGTCTCTATCGTCAGCAACGACCTCATCCAGTTCGAGATAGAAGATCCCACCGTGCCCGCTTCCCTGAAGAAGGAGTTCGTAAAACTGGCGGAACTTGCAGTGCTCGCCGCGGAAACAACCATTCCCGGCACCAGGGCATACTTCACCCAGCCGGACCAGGTGTCGGAAACCATCCATCGCGTGTACCTATATGAAAAGCAGGCCGTGAAGGTTTCCCAAGGCATCAAGCGTACGGTTTTCCATGACATGGACCACCTTAAACTGTCGGAAAAATTCCATCTCCGCTATTTTGCGCTACATATTGAAGACCTGTCCAGGGCAGCCGTCAAGGCCGCTGAACAACTTTCCGTCATGACAATCAAGCGCAGCCTGTAGCCAAGATGCTGAATGGAATAATCATACTACTCATCGCCCTTGTCCTTGTGGGCATGCCGATGCTCCGCCTGGAAGCCCCGTGGATTATCAGTCCCATGCGCGCCACCGGTGCCGGGGAGCTCATTATCATGAAGATTCTGGTTCCGTTACTGGCGGTATGCACCATGCTGGCGCCGTTTTTCGTAAAGTCGGAACTGTGCGATTCCCTGCGTGAAGCCGTTCCCGCTGCCGGCATCCCATCTATTATCGCCATAGCTATGGCGGCTCTTGCGGCAATGCTTATTTCAACGGTTATTCATCGTGCCTGCGGAGCGCCTTACGCCGTTATGGGGGCCATTTTCGGCTGTCAGCTCAAGGTGGATGGCAGCATAGACATGGCATACGCCGGGGGAATGGTGGCCAGCTGGCTGCTGGCGCTTGTACTGAGCGCCGTCCTGGCGGGCATCTTCTCTTTCATCTTCCACAAGTATGCGTCAAAAGGCGGGCGTCATTTTATAGTTGTAGACCAGCACTTCCTTGCCATAAGCATATTTGCCACCCTGTTCCTGGTGGTAACTTCTTCCTGGAACCTTGGCCAGCTGATGGCGGTGTGTCCGGTTTTTGTGCTGGGAGAGAACCAGACATCGGCCTTCATTGCGGTGGGTATACTGCTGGTGCTGTTCCTGCTGTCCATGAACAACATCAATTCCTGGAGCTCCAGGATTGCAGACACCGGCCTGGATGCCGGTACAGGCCATATTCTCGCAGCCATGCTGTCAACCGGAGTCACCTTCCTGGTATTCTCCCTGCCCGACATAGAGAAAATCGGCCTTACTCCGGCTCCGCTATCCGCCGGGGCGCTCATGATGTCTGCGCTCATAGGGATAGCCATAGTCCGAAGGGATTCCACGGTGAGCGGAGACAGCATCCTTAAAAGTATAGCGGCGGCAGTCGCAGCCCCTTTCCTTGGGCTTCTGATAGGTTATTGCTTCAGTATGATCCTGAACGTGAACGAGGGCAATACCCCTAAGGACAGCCTTATTCCAATCCTTGCGCTGCTGGGAATAGCCATAGTGTGTTTAGGCCTGAATATGTATGTCCGGTATACCAGGATAGAGACATCCAGAAAAGACATGCTCCGCGTCAGGGAAGAGCAGATAAACTCTACCCAGAAGTCCCTGAGCGCGCTTGAGGTAAAGGCGGAAACCACGGAGAAAGACCTCACCAACAAACTGGAAATCAAGAGGAAAGAGCTTGTAGACTTCGCCGTTGGCGTAAGCGACCAAAAAGCCTTCATGGACGATGTCTACCACCAGCTCACCGCGGCCCGCGCCCTACCGGATGGCCCCCAGAGGGACGAGGCCCTGGACGACATCCTTTCAAAGATACGCGAGCGCATGTATTTTACCACGGAGATGAACGACTTCTACGCCCGCACCGAAGTTCTGCACAGGGATTTCAACATGCACCTCAAGGAAGCCTATCCCAACCTTACGGAAAGCGAGCGCAAGCTTGCCAACCTCCTGCGCCAGGGCTTCTCTTCCAAGTACATCGCATCCCTGATGAATATTACCCCAAAGAGCGTGGAAATAAGCCGCTACCGTCTCAGGACCAAGCTTGGCCTCTCCCGCTCGGATAATCTTGTACAATTCATAAAATCACTTTAACACTAAAACCATGAAGAAACTTACTAGCATTCTGACACTGGTACTCCTTGCCGCAGGCATTGCCTCCGCACAGGAGAACGAACAGTACAATCAGTATGGCGTGAAGGTGAACACCGAAACCCTCACCGCAGAGGCCCAGGACGGCATCCTGGTGCTCCGTTCCAAAGGTGATTCCGGCTACAAGATCTGGTTCGACAACCGCGTCCAGGTGGACGGCGCCGCATTCTTTGGCGAGCCCGAGTGGGCAGATGGCATTTCCAACGACTTCTCCATCCGCCGCGCCCGTTTTGCCGTCAAGGCACAAATCGACAAGGATTGGTACGGCGAGGTAGATATGGACATGGCCAACGGTATGTTCGAACTCAAAGACGCCATTATCCGCTACACCGGACTTGAAAACTGGCAGTTCCAGGCGGGTAGCTTCAAGGAAGTTTTCTCCCTTCAGAGGAATAACTCTTCCCGTTATCTCCAGTTCATCGAGCGTCCTATGGTGTGCTCGGCCCTGGCGCCTTCCCGTCATCTTGGTTTCAACGCCAACTACTACAACAAGGGCGTGTTCCTGAACCTGGGTATTATGGGACAGGAAATCGAGGGCGAAGAAACGCGGACCTTTGTGGAGGAGTCCAGCAAGGGAAAGGGCCCGGACAACGGCCTTACCTATACCTTCAAGGCCGTTTACCAGCCTGGCTGGAACAAGACCGAATGGGGGATGCACATTGGTGCAGCCGCTTCTTACCGCAACCCCAAGACCTCTGACGAGACTTTTGGCAAAATGCGTTACAGCGCCCG
>CAMJJZ010000103.1 GCA_946406275.1 uncultured Bacteroidales bacterium
CCGCCGATGGTGTCCACAATGCCCACAACCTGGCCGGTCTTGACCTTGTCTCCGGGCTTCACGGCTACGGTTGCTAGTTTGGAATAGAGGGTGTAATACGCGCCGTGATTCACCAGCACGCACTGGTTATAGCCGGGCAGCACCACAATCTGGGTGACGGTGCCGTTGAACACGGCCTTGGCCTGGGTGCCGCGCTTGACGGCAAGGGTTACGCCATTATTCTGCGGGAGATCCACGTTCTGGTACACGGGGTGCTTGTGCTTTCCGAAGCGCTCCACGATTGCGCCTTCCACCGGCCATGGTAACCGGCCCTTATTGGAGGCGAATTCATTGGAAAGCTTGGTGTCAATTGCAGTGGAGGTCTTTTTGCCGGCCTTGCCGGAGCCGCCGCCCTTCTGCTTCTGGCTCTCCTTCCGGATTAAATCGGCAATCTTCTTATTCAGATCCTCCTTCTGCCTGTTCTTTGACTGGAGCTGCTGCTGGTATTTCTTGCGGTCGGAGCCCAGTTTCTGGACAAGGCGGTTACTCTCATCCTCCTCCCCGCGAAGCTTTGTGCGCTCACTGGCAATCTGCTTCCGAGTAGCGGCTTCCGCTACCCTGAGGCCTTCCAGACGCTCCTTTTCCACTTCCAGGGCGGCCGATGTCTCGCGTATGCGCGTAGCCTGCGCGCCCATTTCCGACGCAAGGGAGCGGAGATATCCAAAGCGTCTGAATCCCTGGCCGATGGACTCCGAGGCCAGCACATACATATACCACATACGGCTGTCACGGTTCTTGTAGGTGCTTCTCACAAGACGGGCGTAATATGCGGAAAGGGTGTCGTGACGGGCCTGGAGCTTCTCAATGTCCTTACGGCATGTGCGGATGGAGTCGTCCAGGATGCGGAGGGTCTGGTCCGACGCCGCAATGAGTTTTTCCCGCGCCTGGATCTTGCTGCGCACCAGCGTAAGGTTTGTGAGTTCCTTTTCCCGGGCCGATGAATTCTCCTTGAGCTGCCTGTTGAGTATGGCTATCTCCTTCTCCAGCTGCGCCCTCTGGCTTTCCAGCTTCTTCATGGAGCTGGATTTCTGAGCCTGGACCGGCAAGGCCAGGACACACGCCATTAATATAATAAGGAGCCTTCTCATTGTTCCAGACGTTTTGCCATGTTAAGGTATACCTGGGCCGAGTCATTCTCTCCAAGGGCCTGAAGCACCGTGGCGTAATGCCTGAGGATTACGGGACTGTCCTTTCCGCCGTAGAGCATTGCATGCTTGAAGAAGGGTTTTGCCTCAAGGTCCTTCCCCTGAAGGTGGAGGATCCAGGCAAAGGTGTCCAGATAGGTTGCATTATCCGGCTCTGCCTCAATTGTCTTCTTGGACATAGTGTACGCCTTCTTGAGCTTCCGGCCTTCCTCTGAGAGGTAATAGGCGTAGTTGTTGAGCACCGGAGCATAACCGGGATCTATCTTCAGGGCCTTGTCATAGGCCTTGTAAGCCTCCTTGGAATTGCCCTTTGAGTGATAGGCGTCCCCAAGCTGGGACCATGAAGCAAGAAGCACCTTTGTGTCCTTGGGATAATTCTTTATAAGGTATCGGCAGTTGCCGATGATAGCATCGTAATCCTTCAGCTGGTAGTTTGCCATATTGGCGTAGTCCATGAAGCCAAGCTCTGAGAAGCGGTTGAAGGCATCCAGTGACTCATCCCTCATTGCCTCCCATTTCTGCTGCAGGGACAGGACCTGGATGTACGTAGCCGTAATGGGGACACTCTCCGGGAATGCCACGGCGGCAAGGCGGAAGTAATTCTCCCCCTGGTCACGCCTCCCGGTAGAAAAGAAGTAGGAGCCCACGGTGGTGTAGAGGGTGGAATCGGCCTGGGAATGCTCTACGGCAAGGACGGCAAGGGAGTCAAAGCTGGGCCTGTGTGCCTGCAGAACCTTGGGGTCTATGCTGCGGGTTATGTTGCCGATATACATGCTCTTGGACTGGGCGGGAACGTCCGGTGACGTAAAGAAGGGCCTGAGAGTCTTGAAATACTCCGGATACTGCCTCTGGCGCCTGTACACCTCGCTCATGCCCATTGTGGCGGGGATGAAGGAGCTGTCAAGCTCCAGGGCCTCCGTGAAGCGGGCGCGGGCAAGGGAATCCTTGAAATCGGCCAGATATGCATCCCCCAGCATGGAAAGGATATGCGGCGACGAGTAATCCTTGTTGAAGGCCTCCAGGGCCTCTACGGCAAGGTCCGGGCGGCCCATGGCCTGGTAGATGTCGTGGCGGGTGGTGGCAACTTCCTCCGACATCCCCCTCTGGTGCTCTATCTCCTCAAGGGCGCCAAGCGCCTTGTCAAAGTCCTTTTCCGTGAGGTATACCTCCAAAAGTTCATAGGGAAGGGACTGGTTTTCCGGAAAATCCTTCACCAGGGACTCATAGAGGGACTTTCCATCGGCCTTTTTCCCCTGCGCCAGGTAAAGGCGGGCAAGGGTGCGCCTGTACCAGAAGTTGGTGCTGTCAAGTGCTACAGCCTTCTCAAGGGAAGCCTCCGCGCCGGGCATATCGTTAAGCCTCAGCTGTGTCTGGGCCAGGTAATACCATACGGCGTCACTCTCCGGAGAGGCCAAGCTGAGGGTTTGCAAAATGCGCTGCGCCTTTGCATATTGACCGTTGGAATATAGGGAAACGGCGTCTACCAGATTGGACTCCACGGTTTGCGCCCCGAGGGGGAGCAGCATGGCCAAAATGGCAAGGGCCGATACAATTGCTTTTTTCATCCTTGCAAAATTACTGCATTTTTCTCATTTTTGTGTAACAAATACCGCACCTTTTGAAACGTTTCTACATAAAACTGCATCTTATTACTTGGGCAGGGGACGAAGAATCCCCTGGAGGCCGATGCTCCCTTGAGGAGCTTGCGGCCGCCTGCGCCAAGGGAAAAAGGGATGCCCAGAAACGTCTCTTTGACTCCCTGGCACCAAAGATGATGGCCGTCTGCCTCCGGTACATGGGTAACCGGGAAGACGCCGAAGACGTGCTCCAGGAGGGTTTTGTAACGCTTTTCACAAAGCTGGAAAGTTACAACGGTTCCGGATCGTTTGAAGGCTGGGCCAGAAAGATCTTTGTAAACACTGCACTGATGCACCTGAGGAAAACTGATGCCCTGGGACTGTCCGGAGACATTGAAGAGGCGCGCTCCCTTTCTACGGAAGAGGCCACACCGCTTCAGAAGATGGGGTATAAGGAACTGATGGAAATGATAGCCGGGCTACCCCCGGATGCCAGGACGGTGTTTAACATGTTTGTGGTGGAAGGTTATTCCCATAAGGAAATTGCCGCCACCCTTGGGTGCACGGAAGCCACTTCCCGTTCAAAACTTCAGCGGGCAAGGCTTCAGTTGCAGGAAATGATTAGTAAGAGAAAATGAGAGATCAAGACATAAGAGAGATACTCTATAACGCGGAGGAACCCGTTTCCCCCGGCGTTTGGAGTGCGGTAGCGGCAGGACTGGACGCAAAGAAACGCATTGTCCCCGCATGGATGTGGGGCGCCATGGCTTTTGCCGCGGCGGCAGCCGTAGCGGTTGGCGTTTTCCTGTGGCGTCCGTCAAATTTAAGGTTAGAAGAATATACGCCTGCTTCCCCGCTTGCGGCGCAGCTCCAACATTCCCTTCCCGGAGGCATCGTGATGCCCGCAGAGGTATCATCGGCCCCGGTAAGGAAAGCCGCCGCACCCATTGCTTTACGGGAGGAAGCTATCCTGGAGGCCGTACCAACCGCAACCATTAACCCGGTGCCCCTTCAGAAGCTTTCTTCCCGCCTGGCAATGCCGCCAGAGAGCTCTTATGTTGCCCAGGTAGACGACAACTACCTCCTCAATGAACTGGCCTGGGAGGCAAAGCCGCTTCCCGGCAGGGATATCTCCCTTACAGCTTCCGGTAATTTCCAGGCAAGTTCCAAGGCTCCGTTCCTGAGCCGCCGCGGCGC
>CAMJJZ010000104.1 GCA_946406275.1 uncultured Bacteroidales bacterium
TCATAATACATCCCGTAACCGACGATGGCGCCCACCAGGAGCGCCACCACCAATAGTCCTAAAACTATCTTTTTCATTCCTTAGCGCAGTTTCAATATGTCTCCTTCATGAAGCTGGGGTTCTGCTTCAAGCATCCTGTTAAGGAGTTTGATGGCGTTTTCCCTCACGGCAAAACGCTGGCAGATGTTATGGAAGCTCTCTCCGTCTTCCGACACTATGTACATCTCAAGGCCCGCGGGAGCCTTACGCTTCTTTGCCTCCAGGTAAACTACCTGGCCGGGCACCAGTTCCGCACCCTTCTTCACCTCGTTGAACATAAGAATTTCAAAGAGGAACAGATGGTGGTCCTTGGCGATGGATTTATAGGTTTCCCCTTCCTGGGCGTACACGAAGGCCACATCGTTAAGGGAATACATCACGCGGCTAAGGGAGAAGCGGAATTCCTCCTGCACAGGCGCGAAGCCACCGGAGCGCACTGCAACGGGCTCCTCCAGCTTGGTGGGGCTCTCCGGCATGGCGGCCAGTTCCTCATTGGTGAGGAAGTCGAAGCGGGCCAGGTCATACTGCTCTATGCAGCGGATGAGCTTGTTGGCATAGGAAGGATCCGTGGCGTAGCCCGCCTGCTTGAGGCCGAAGGCCCAGCCTTTATAGTCCCGCCTGTCAAGGTCAAAGAGGAATTTGTATCTGTCACGATAGCGCAGGAAGTCCGAATGGTCTCTGAAGCTCTGCTCCGGGCTGTCGTACGTACGGAAGCATTCGTCCTTGGCGTCATCGTCCATTTTCATGGTGCCGCCTTTCCAATTGTTGTGGCACTTGATGCCAAAGTGGTTGTTGCCGTTTATGGCAAGCGTGGAAAGGCCGGAACCGGACTCTATGATGCCCTGGGCCAGGGTTATACTGGCCGGAACGCCGGTGCGCTGCATCTCTGCCACGGCAATGTCCGAGTACGTGTAGATGTACTTTTCCTGGGGAGAGTTCCCGGTGGTCTTCTGGGCATCCGCGCAGATGACGGCGGCCGCCAGCGCGCATACCAATATGATAATAGCCTTCCTCATAACCCAACAAAGTTAGGAAAAGTTTTTTAAATATCGTAGACTTCGCCGTCGCTTGCGGCAAAAGTGTCCGGGAAAATTTCACGGCATTCCCGCTGGAATACCTCCAGTTCCACATTCCGGGAAGTATAATGGCCGATGATAAGCCGTCCGGCACCCGCCTCCAGAGCCACCTGCGCGGCCTGCCTGGCCGTGGAATGCCCGCGCTTCTCCCCCTCCGGAGCGTATTCCTCCGGATAGGTGGCCTCGTGGTAAATCACTGTGGTCCCTTTCAGCCAGGACGATTCCTCCGGGAAAGGCGCCGTATCCGAGCAGTACGCATAGCTCCGCGGTTGGTAGGGTTTGTAGGCCGCAACGGCCAGGGGAATGCGCGTACCATCGGCCCTCACCACGTCCTCCCCTCTTTTTAGTGTGCCGATTTCCGTGAGCGACAGCCCGTACTCCGCGATGCACTCTTTCCTTATATTATATAGGGGTTCCTTCTCGCGGAACAGGAAGCCGAAGGTCTCTATGCCGTGGTTCAGGGGGAAAGCCAGCACCTCAGTAGCCTTTGTTTCAAGGACGATTTCCGGGGCCTTCATCTTCAGCGGCGTAAACCGTATCTCGAAGGGAATGCCGTCCCCGTAATAGCTCAGGAAGAACTTGAGGATAGGGCCGAAATTCGCCGGCGCAAAGATGTTGACGGGTATGGTGCGGCCCTTCATGCCCAAGGTCGATAACAGGCCGAAGATGCCGAATACGTGGTCCCCGTGGATGTGGGAGATGAAGATGGAGTCCAGCTTCATCATGGGCACACGGTACTGCACCATTTTATACTGCGTACCCTCGCCGCAGTCTATAAGGAACAAGCGCCCATGCACTTGTAATGCCTGGGCGCTTTGGGTCCGGTCCCGTACCGGCATGGCCGAAGCCGTGCCAAGCATGGTGACCTTGAAGATGTTGGGGTTATTACTCACCCTTTGCGAGTTTGTCCTTGAGGGCTGCAAGAGCGGAGATATCACCAAGGGTGGTCTTCTCCACAGAGGTCTGAACCTTCTTGATAGCCTTCTTGGCGCTCTCTACCTCAGCGGTCTCGCGGGCCACCTTTGCCTCCTGATAGGTGCGGAGGTGGGAAACGCGGATGCTGCGGGTGCTGCGACGGAGGTCGATGACCTTCACAGGAAGGGTCTCGCCTGCAACTGCGGGCTTGCCGTCTTCCTTAACCATCTCGCGGACGAAGGCGGTAGCCTCGGTGCCGTCTGCGAAGTTCACGGTCACGTTCTTGTCCGTAGCTGCGGTAACGGTGGCGTCAACCACGGTGCCTACAGGGTACTTGGCCTCGATCTCGTCCCAAGGGTTGGGAGTGAGCTGCTTGTGGCCAAGGGAGAGCTTGTGGCTGTTCTCGTCGAAGTCAAGGATAACGACATCGATCACATCACCGCTCTGAACCATCTCTGAAGGATGCTTGATCTTGTTCCAGGAGAGGTCGGAGATGTGGATGAGACCTTCTACGCCGTCCTCGAGCTCTGCGAACACACCGAAGTTGGTGATGTTGCGGACGGTAGCCTTGTGCTGGCTGCCAACGGGATATTTCTCGCGGATGCTGTCCCAAGGGTTGACGGTGAGCTGCTTGATGCCGAGGGACATCTTGCGGGCCTCACGGTCAAGGGTGAGAATCTGAGCCTCAACCTCGTCACCCATCTTGAGGAATTCCTGAGCGCTGTGGAGACGGGGGCTCCAGCTCATTTCGCTCACGTGTACCAGGCCTTCTACGCCGGGTTCTACCTCTACGAATGCGCCGTAGTCTGCAACTGCAACTACCTTACCCTTAACGGTGTCACCAACCTTGAGGTCTGCGGAGAGAGCCTCCCAGGGATGAGGAGTAAGCTGCTTGAGACCAAGGGCGATGCGCTTCTGCTGCTCGTTGAAGTCAAGGACAACAACGTTGATCTTCTGATCAAGGGCGACGACTTCTTCCGGATGGGAGATGCGGCCCCAGCTGAGGTCTGTGATGTGGATGAGACCGTCTACGCCGCCGAGGTCTACGAACACGCCGTAGTTGGTGATGTTCTTGACCACGCCTTCCAGGACCTGGCCCTTCTCCAGCTTGGAGATGAGCTCTGCCCTCTTGACTTCCTGCTCTGCCTCGAGGAGAGCCTTGTGGGAGACGACGACGTTCTTGAATTCCTGATTGATCTTGACAATCTTGAAGTCCATGGTGGTGTCTACGAATACGTCGTAGTCACGGATGGGCTTGATGTCTATCTGGGAACCGGGCAGGAAGGCCTCGATTCCGAATACGTCAACGATCATGCCGCCCTTGGTGCGGGTCTTGACATAACCCTTGACAACTTCACCGCTTTCGTAGGCGGCGTTTACCATATCCCAAGACTTGAGCTGGCGTGCCTTCTTATGGGAGATGATGAGCTGGCCTTTCTTGTCTTCTGCGCTCTCAACGAGAACTTCCACCTTATCGCCCACCTTGAGGTCAGGGTTGTAACGGAACTCGGGGGCGGAGATAACGCCTTCGCTCTTTGCGCCGATGTTCACAACAACCTCACGCTTGTTGATGGAGGTAACGACACCTTCTACAACCTCGTTCTCGGTAACTTTGGAGAGAGTCTGCTCGTAGGCCTTCAGGGTCTCTTCCTTGGAGCCTTTCTCTACACCCTCGTTCTCGAATGCATCCCAATCAAAATCCTCGGGAGCAACAGAGGCGTTAAGGGTCTGCTTCTTGGCAGCCTTGGGGGTTTCTTCTGCAACAGGAGCCTCTACCTGAGGTTCTTCTGCTACGTTCTTGATTTCTTCTGACATAGTTTAACTTTTTGGTAACTAGTAGTTTAACATTATTTCTTGAGCCTTTCTACGCACACGCAAATGCGCGCCTTCG
>CAMJJZ010000105.1 GCA_946406275.1 uncultured Bacteroidales bacterium
ACGGTTTCACGGCGCCTTTCAAGGCCGGTTCCGTTGCATCTGCGGCAAGGATTGGAGATTATCTTTCCTTCTCCCCCGCACTGAGGGCAGGTGGTAATGGTGTAGCCAACGCCGAATATACCTCTGGTCTGTTGCCTTACGCGGCCCTGACCACCGCAGGTGGGGCAGGTTTTAATGTCAGAATCGCTCTTGGCGCCTTTGCCGCCGCAGTCCGGGCAGGGACGGGCGCGCTCAATGGAAACGTCCTTCACGCAGCCGTTTGCAATCTCTTCCAGGGTGAGCTTGACGCTGGTGCGGATATCACGGCCACGGACCACGCGGGTACCGGAATCCGACCCGCCGCCAAAGCCGCCGAAACCGCTGCCGAAGCCACCGAAATCGAACCCGAAGCTGCCGCCGAAGATGTTGCGGAGGAAGTCGTTGATGTCCATGCCGCCGAAGTCGAACCCGCCGGCGCCGCCGCCCATCTGCTCTGCGGCGAAGCCAAACTGGTCGTACTTTGCCCTTTTGTCAGGGTCTGACAGTATGGAATATGCCTCTGCGGCCTCCTTGAAGTTCTCTTCCGCGGTTTTCTTCTCAGCGACCGTGCCGTTTACCCAGCGGTCCGGATGCCATTTGAGGGCAAGCTTGCGGTAGGCGGACTTGATATCTTCCGTCGATGCCTTCTTGTCAACGCCAAGGACCTCGTAGTAATCTCTTTTGTTTGCCATAATCCTATGCTCCTACAACCACCTTGGCATACCTGAGTACCTTTCCGGACAGGGTATAGCCCGTCTGAACCACGTCTATCACCTTTCCCTTGAGGTCTTCCGACGGAGCCGGGAACATGGTGACTGCCTCATGCAGTTCCGTGTCGAAATCGGCGCCCTTGGCATCGATTTTCTCGAGGCCTTTGGTCTTGAGGTACGCCGTTAATTTGCCGAATATCATTTCCGTGCCTTCCTTGGCGGCGGTGCTGTCCGTGCTGTCTTTCAAGTTGGCCAGGGCTATCTCACAGTCGTCCAGGATGGGGAGAAGGCCTTTGATGGTGTCTGCCGAAGCACTGCTCACAAGGGCCAGCTTCTCTTCTGCCGTGCGGCGGCGGAAGGTGTCGAACTCTGCCATGAGACGGAGGTAATCGGCCTTTGAATCAGATGCCTGCTTCTGAGCCTCCTCAAGCTTCTGGGATGCCTCTTCCAACTGGTTGTTAAGCCCTTCTACACGCGCTTCCAGCGCTGCCATTTTCTTGCCTTCCGGCACTTCTTTATTCTTTTTCTCTGCCATAATCAAATAAATTCGCCGCAAAGATAGCAAATTATCTGCCAATGCGGACTAACTGCCATTATGTCAGTTTGTGCGCGCGGGAAGATGGGTTCAAGCAGGTCCCATTTCTCTGCACTGAGCTTTCCCTGTTCGAAAAGGGACATGAGGCGGTTCTCGTAGGCCCTCTGCTTCTTAAGGGGCATTGCGTCGATGAAGTCACGGACGTCCATATCCGCCTTGGCGGCATTGCAGCAGGGGCATGCGCATACTTTGTTGGAGTAGTCTCCACTCCCCCCTTTTGAGCGAGGGACGATGTGGTCTGTTTCCATGGTTTCAACGGTAAGGGGATGGCCGCAGTAGATGCAGCAGCCTGCACTCTCCTGGAGCAGGCGTTCACGGATGTTGTTCTGACGTTTCATAGTTCTTTGGTTTTAAGAGTTTTGTGCAAAGGAAGCGCTTCAAAAGCAGTTTTCCCATTTTTGGAAAGGCTTTCCAAAATTTGTAAATCCGGGGAAAAGTGCTATCTTTGGGTCCCATTAAAACTAGAACCAATGACACCAATCATCGAATGTGTTCCTAACTATAGCGAAGGCCGGGATATGGCCGTTATTGATGCCATAGTTGGAGCAATCAAGAGCGTAGAAGGAATCAAGGTCCTGGATGTTGATCCGGGAGAGGCAACCAACAGAACTGTAGTTACTTTCGTTGGAGCACCGGAACCTGTACTTGAGGCCGCGTTCCAGGGCGCAAAGAAGGCGCAGGAACTCATAGACATGAGGCAGCATCATGGTGCGCACCCGCGCAGCGGTGCCACGGACGTGCTCCCTCTCATTCCCGTTGCAGGTATAACGCTTGAAGAATGCGCAAAACTTGCCAGGGGCCTTGCAGAACGCCTCTGGAAAGAGCTTGGCATCCCCTGCTACTGCTACGAGGCCGCAGCCTTCACGCCTGAAAGAAAGAACCTTGCAGTATGCCGTGAAGGCGAATACGAGGCCCTTCCCAAGAAGATGGAAGACCCCGCCAAGAAGCCGGACTTCGGCGGTGCATGGAATGAAGTGGCAGCCAAAGCCGGAGCTACCAACGTAGGTGCCCGCAACTTCCTGGTAGCCGTCAACTTCAACCTGAATACCACCAGCACTCGCCGTGCCATGGCCGTAGCCTTTGACGTACGCGAAAAAGGTCGCAAGGCCCGCGAAGGCGGCTCACTCACCGGCAAACTCCTAAAGGACGCCGACGGCAAGCAGATATGGATTCCCGGCACCCTCAAGGGCTGCAAGGCAATTGGCTGGTACATAGACGAATACGGCATTGCCCAGGTATCCATGAACATCACGGACATAGACACCACTCCCCTGCATGTGGCTTTTGAAGAAGTGTCCCGTGCAGCAGCTGCAAGAGGCCTCCGCGTCACTGGTGCGGAAATCGTAGGCCTGGTTCCCAAGAAGGTCCTCACGGAAGCCGGCAGGTTCTACCTTGAAAAGCAGCAGCGCTCCCTTGGCATAAGCGAGGAAGAAATCATAAAGATCGCCGTCAAGAGCATGTCCCTTGATGATCTGAAGCCCTTCAACCCCAAGGAAAAAGTCATCGAGTACCTCATTGCCGATGAAAAGAAAGGCCTCGTGGACATGACCCTTGAGGGCTTCATCCGGGAAACCGCATCGGAATCCGCAGCCCCTGGCGGCGGCTCAATATCGGCAGCCATGGGCGCAGCGGCAGCAGCACTTGCCACCATGGTGGCCAACCTATCGGCCCACAAACGCGGCTGGGACGACAGATGGAAAGAGTTCAGTGACGTTGCAGAAAAGGGTCAGGCCCTGGTGGACCGCCTCCTGCAGCTCATTGACGAAGATACCACAGCCTTCAACCGCATTATGGACGTATTCTCAATGCCCAAGGGCACTCCGGAGGAGAAAGCCGCGCGCGAGAAGGCAATGGAAGAGGCCACGCTTTACGCCGCCTCCGTACCGCTGGAGACCATGGAAACATCCCTCAAGGCCCTTCCTCTGGCACTTGAGATGGCCCAGAAGGGCAATCCCGCAAGCGCATCGGACGCCGGCGTAGCCGCCCTTGCCGCAGTTGCCGGCATCAAAGGCGCCCGCCTGAACGTCCGCATCAACTGCGCCGGCCTGCAGGACAAAACCCCTGCCCAGCCGCTCCTGGCCCGTGCCGATGAAATCGTCACCGAAGCCCTGGCCCTTGAAGCGCAAGTACTTGACGCTGTTAATAATAACATAGACATTTAATTTAAGATGCCCGGTCAAGCCGGGCATGACGGATGGACATGACATTCCAAGAAGAGATTCTACAAGGCATTCCGGCAACGCTGCCGGAGGCAAAACCGTACGACAAGGAGATTAATCATGCGCCTAAGCGCAAGGATATACTGAAGCCGGAGGAGAAGGTGCTGGCGCTGAAAAACGCCCTCAGGTACTTCCCTGAGGCGCTTCACGCGCAGCTTGCGCCCGAATTTGCAAAAGAGCTTGAAGACTACGGCCGCATTTACATGTACCGCTACAGGCCTTCCTATAAGATATATGCAAGGCCCATTGACGAATACCCGGCAAAGTCAAAACAGGCCGCCGCAATAATGGCCATGATCCAGAACAATCTGGACGAACGCGTGGCCCAGCATCCGCACGAGCTCATCATCTACGGCGGCAACGGCGCCAT
>CAMJJZ010000106.1 GCA_946406275.1 uncultured Bacteroidales bacterium
CCGCGCTCTTCTGCGCCGCGGCAAGGTGCTCCGGGGCATACTGCACGGCGGCTGCCGCCTCAACGTCGATGTAAGGATTCTCAAAGAGGCCAAGAAGGATCTTTATCCTCAGGATGTTCCTTACGGCATTGTCTATTGTGGACATCTTTACGTTGCCGGAGTGAACCAGCTCTTCAAGGTGGGAGATGAAGCCATATGTCATCATGTCCATATCCACGCCGGCCTCAACAGCCTTTTCTGCAACGTCTTTGCGATCCGTTCCAAAGCCGTGGGAAATCATCTCTCCCATGGAATTCCAGTCGGTAACCACAAATCCGTCAAATCCCCATTCGCCCCGGAGGACGTCCTTCACTACGAAGGTGTTTCCAGTGGAAGGGACGCCATCGTTGTCGTTGAAAGAGGTCATAAGCGTCATTGCTCCCGCCTTGATTGCGGCCTCGAAAGGCGGCAGGTAAACGTTGCGGAGCTGGCGCTCTGTGAGATAGGTGCTGTTGTAGTCACGGCCGCCTTCGGCCGCACCGTAACCCACAAAATGCTTAACGCACGCTGCAATGGAGGTTGAATCTAATTCACTGCCCTGATATCCTCGCACCATGGCTTCGCCCATGCGGGCGTCCAGATACGTATCTTCTCCGCTTCCTTCTGCAATACGGCCCCAACGGGGGTCCCTGGCAATGTCCAGCATGGGCGAAAACGTCCATCGGACACCCTGTGCGCTTGCCTCTACGGCAGCCACACGGGCACCTTCCTCAACCACAACGGGGTCAAAGGTTGCAGCAAGTCCCAGCGGTATGGGAAATACCGTATGGAAACCATGAATAACGTCGCGTCCTACTATCAGGGGAATCCCGAGACGGGACTCCTCAACGCAAATGCGCTGGAAGCGGTTTATCTTTTCAGGGTCAACCTCGTTCAGGATGGAACCGATCTGGCCGCTCCGGAGGGCATCGGCATAGTTTGCCACGTCCCCGCCAACGGACACTTGGTTCATCTGGCCGATTTTCTCGGCGAGCGTCATCTTGGAAAGGAGGCTTTCCACGCGTCTTTCTATATCAGGTGTGGTGCCTACCGTAGTAGCCTTCTGCTCCTTGCAGGAGGCCACTGCGGCAAGAACCAGCAGAATAAGGATTCTAGTACACTTCATTGTTTACTTCTTAATGAATACCCTAACGTAGTCTACTTTCATAGTGCACGGCAGTGCGCTTTCATCTACTCCTTGCTGACCGCCCCAAGAACCGCCCCACGCAAGATTGAGTATAATGTAGAAATTCTTGTTGAAAGGCCACGTGTCGTCGTTTCCGGTCTTATCGTTGTTGAAAGTAAAATGCTTATTGCCGTCAACATAGAAATACAATGCATCGGGCGTCCACTCCAGAGCATACGTATGGAAGCCGTCTTCAGCTCCTGCCGTATACTGCTCATGTGTTTTCTGCGTCCCGATTGCATGATAGTACTTCATGCAATGAATCGACGACGAGGTATAGTTCGCATGATAGCCAACTTCTTCCATAATATCAATCTCTCCGCATCCTGGCCATCCTCTGCTGCTGAAGTCATCCGGCATCATCCAGAATGCAGGCCAGGTTCCTCTTCCCTTTGGCAGCCAAATGGAGGCCTCCATGTAGCCGTAGGTCCAGGATTTCTTGGAATACATGCGTGCCGATATAACATCTTTCCCGTCGCGGCTTGCTCGGATGTTAAGTGCTCCATCCTCAATGAAAGCAGTCTGTATGCCGTTCCGGCCTGCCCCCACATATGTCTGAAGCTCATTGTTTACCCAACCGGCAGGCTTGTTCTCAAAGCGCCACATATCAGTGTCGGGCATGCTTCCGTCGGGACCGTTGAATTCGTCGTTCCAGTCAAGGACATAGCCTTCAGGGACAACTATCTCTCCGGGTGCCGGAGGGACGTCCTCGTCACTGAAACCCTGGGCTACCGGAACTTCCAGCGTCTTGCCTTTATAGCGGAAGGTAAGGGCTGTGTTCCTGGGCTTGCCGCTGCGGTTGGTGGTGAGGGTTACCTTTACCTGGGTGTCCCCCTTGATGCCTCCGGACGGAGACACGCTGCACCAGTCCTTGTCCGCGGCGCTTACGCCCCAGTCACAGTCGGCCGTGACGGTGAGGACCGTGGTTCCGGCCTCGTAGGTGGCGTTTACGGACGACGGGCTCACGCTCAGCGTCCCCGCCTCTTCGGGCACGGGTTCCTGACCGCAGGAGCAGTTGAAAAGGGTTGCTGCCATAAACAGCAGCAGCAACCCTTTGATATTAAAGAACATCTTCATCCTAATGCTCCTGGAACACAATGTCCTTCATCGTGACCGTTGTTCCAACGGGGGTGCGGCCAAGGTCAACGAACAAGACAACCTTATCGTAATCTATAGCTTCGCCGTCCTTGTTCTTGGGGAAAGTATTGATGGCCTTGAATGTGAACGGTTCGTCGGCTGTGAGTTTGATATCGTTCCTGTAGAAGAAAGCGTTGTCGTTGTCATTTCCTTCCCAGGCAAGCTTAAGGGTAACTGTATTATCCTCATCAGCTTCCAGGGTAATGGCAAAGTCATACTTCTTATCCTTGCTTGCGGGAATGTTGGTATGGAACTTGGTCTGTCCCTGCCATTCACCGCCGCCGATACCTGCAGGAATAACAACCTTAAGGCCGTTGCCGGGAAGAACTTCTGCCTGAGGATCTGAAATCTGGGTCCAATTGCCGTCCGCATACCAGTAGTCGTTGGTAACAGTAGCGCTCTTCCACAGGTTCCTGTCGGAAGCAGGATCCAGCACGATGCTTTCCTGCAGGCAGATGTCTTTCATGGAAACCGTAGCACCCGCGGGAGTGCGGCCAAGGTCAACGAACAGGACAACCTTATCGTAATCTATAGCTTCGCCGTCCTTATTCTTGGGGAAAATCTCCTTGAACTTGACTGTCCTTGGTTCGTCGGAAACCAGCTTGATATCGTTTGCATAGAAGAAGGCGTTATCGTTGTCATTGCCTTCCCAGGCAAGCTTAAGGGTAATAGTGCAGTCCTCGCTGGATTCAACTGTAATACCGAAATCGTACTTCTTGTCCTTACTTGCAGGAATATCGGTATGGAACTTGGTCTGGCCCTGCCATTCACCGCCGCCGATGCCTTCGGGGATGACAACCTTAAGGCCATTGCCGGGGAGAACCTCTGCCTGAGGATCTGAAATCTGTGTCCAGTTGCCGTCCGCATACCAGTAGTCATTGGTAACCGTGGCGGAAGCCCAAAGGTTGCCGGGGCCGGTCACGTCAAGCTCGACATCAGGATTGTAAGGATCGTCCGGATCCGGTCCGGGAGGAGTCACCTGACCGTCCTTGGGACGATAGATGAACTGCCAGGAGATGCCGTTGAAGTTGGCTACTACAAAGAGCTTATTGGCAGTGAGTTCCTTGATATACAAGCGGTTCACCTCGGAAAGAACTTCAGGCTTAGGAATGTAACCGTAAAGCACGCCGGCGGGAAGTTCAATGTAGTCACCGGTGGCGTCAGTGCCAAGGGTATAAGTGGATACGATTTCATCCGCAGGAGCATCGTAATCGGTCTTGCCGTCGCCGGAGTAATAGCCGTCAGGACGCCATCCGGATTCCCAGTTGCAGTATACCATACCGTCTGCGCCGGGATTGAACACATACTTGCCGTTGGCAAAGAAGGTAAGCTCGTCATCGGTTACGCCAAATGCATCCTTCTCGTGAGCAGCTGCGCTCCACCATCCGCCGGAGTTGCCAAAGTCAGGACCGCAGCCCATGTAACCGGCAGTCTCGTTGTCCGGGACCCAGGTCTTACTGTCAAGACCGAAGAGTGGATCGGCTGCGCCGGCATTTGAGCCCTTGGGAACGAATTCGTAGTACCAGGAGATACCGTCCGTATTGTCCGGGGTAT
>CAMJJZ010000107.1 GCA_946406275.1 uncultured Bacteroidales bacterium
CCAAGAACGAGGCCGTCCAGAACGCCCTCAAGGCAGAGAACAAGGTGAAGGAAGCTGAGGCTGAGGCCAAGATTGCCATTGCAAAGGCAAAGGGTGAAGCTGAGGCACAGAAGATTCAGGGTGACGGTGAAGCATACTACAACAGGGTTGTTGCAGCATCCCTCAACTCACTCCTTGTACAGCAGTATGCAATAGAGAAATGGGACGGCAAACTCCCCACCTACAATGGGTCCAATGCCCTCCCGTTCATTAATCTTACAAAGTAACCCACTGGATTTCCGGGTCACGGCGCCACCAGGTGAGCTGGCGCTTGGCGTAGTGGCGGGTGTTCACCTGGATGCGGCGGATGGCCTCTTCAAGGGTGCATTCGCCGTCGAAATAACTGAACATCTCCTTGTAGCCCACGGTCTGTAGGGCCGGGAGGTCTCGGTAAGGCAGCATGGCGCGGGCTTCATCTTCGAGGCCCGCGTCTATCATTGACAGCACGCGGGAGTTGATGCGGTCGTAAAGCTCCTCCCTGGGCCTTTCAAGGCCTATTTTAACTATCTCGAAATCCCTTTCCTTGAAGCGGCGGGTCTTGAACGAGGAAAAAGGCTCGCCGGTGTACATGCTCACTTCCAGGGCGCGTATCACGCGCTGGCCGTTGGAGAGGTCTATCTCCGCGTAAGACACCGGGTCAAGCTCCTTGAGCTGGTCTGCAAGGACTTCCACGCCCTCGCTCTGGAGGCACTCCATGAGGTGACGGCGGAGCTGGAACGGGACTTCCGGAAAATCGTCCAGACCGTAGCAGAAGGCATCTATGTAAAGCATGGAGCCGCCGCACATCACAAGGGTATCGTGCCCCTCTGCGAACAACTTGTTCACAAGCTCGATGGCCTGGGCCTCGTATACTCCGGCGGTGTAATTCTCCGCAATGGGGACTGTGCGTATGAAATAATGCTTTACCGCAGCGAGCTCCTCCGGAGAGGGCACTGCGGTACCAATGCATAATTCCTTATAGATTTGGCGGGAGTCGCAGGAGATGACCGGGGAGCCGCACTCAAGGGCGCGCCGGATTGCGTAACTTGTTTTGCCTACGCCTGTGGGACCAAGGATTATTTCTATGCGGCGGGTCATTCGGACTCGTCGTAAATCTCCTTGCCGTCTTCGTCGTCCTCTTCTTCCTCCTCGTCCTCCTCGAAGTCTTCGTCGTCAAAGTCTTCATCGTCCTCTTCTCCTTCTCCGGGAAGGGCGCGCTGGCGCTCAGGAAGGTCTTCGAAGGCCACGTAGCCGTTCTCAAACTCAATGGGGTTGGGGCCCTTGGTTTCTGCAAGGAGCGGGGAATCAGGGCTCACACGGATGCCTTCCGCCTCTCCCTCTACGGTAATGTTTACGCTCTTTTTATTTGTGACGTCGTAGAAATATACGAAATGGTCCGTTCCGGCGGCTATGACCTTCTCCAGGGAAACCTGGTCTACGGTGCCGGAGCCAAGGTCAAACAGACCGTAACGGCCAATGACTCCGCCGTCCAGGTCCAGTGCCTTGAACATTATGAGCTGATCCTGGGGGAATTCCAGGTCACTGCGCAGCTGCTTGTGAAGGGTGTACAGCGTTGTGGCACCGTTCACTTTGTAAACTCTGTAGAAACCTTTTATACCCGTAAGGGTTACTCTTATTGAGAATACCATATTATTCTTCTGCATTTACCTCTAACAAATATACTGCTTTTTTCGGTTTCAATTGCAAATAATCAGAAAAAAAGCTAATTTCGTGGAAGTGGAATCTTTTGACTCATACAAGAGCATCGGGGCCCCTTCAGAGGGCCTGTTCAAGGACAACGGCTCCCGTTTCATAGCGCTGGCGTACCCCGTGGAAACGGAGGCAGAAGTGAAGGAAATAGTGGCCTCCCTGCGCAAGGAATACCACGACGCCCGCCACCACTGCTACGCCTACAGGCTTGGTTATAAGGCCGATGTGTTCCGCTCCAGCGACGACGGCGAGCCCTCCGGCAGCGCCGGCCGCCCCATCCTGGGCCAGATAGACTCCGCCGGCCTCAGCGACGTCCTGGTGGTCGTGGTCCGCTACTTCGGCGGCATCAAGCTGGGCATCCCCGGCCTCATCCGCGCGTACAAGACCTCCACGGCCGATGCCCTTGGCAACGCCTCCATCGTCACAAAAATAGCCACGCAGCGCTTCCTGGTGGAATTCGACTACCTCTCCATGAACTCCGTCATGAAGGTCCTCAAGGACCTGGACGTCCAGCCCCGCAACCAGGATTTCGGGGAAAGCTGCTCGCTGGAAGTGGCCGTTAGGCTATCGTCCTTACAATTTTTTAAAGAAAAACTGGAAAATATTGCAAAATTGAAAGAAATTTAAATAAAAATTCGTATCTTTCGAAACTTAATAACACTTTAATATCATGTCTAAAAAAGTTCACGTTTTCAATGCGGGCCCCTGCATTCTTCCTCAGGTGGCAATTGACAATACTATCGAGGCCATGAAGGATTTCGCCGGCACCGGCATCGGCCTACTTTCCATATCCCACCGCACCAAGGAGTGGGACGCCATAATGGACGAAACCCGCGCCCTCTGGAAGGAACTCCTCCACATCCCGGACACCCATGAGGTAGTGTTCCTGGGCGGCGGCGCATCCCTCCAGTTCCTCTATGTTGCAATGAACTTCCTTGAGAAGAAAGCCGCATACCTGGACACCGGCGTATGGGCCCACAAGGCACTGGTAGAGGCCCAGGGCATAGGCGAGGCATATGCAATAGCCTGCTCCAAGGACAAGAACTACACTTATATCCCCAAGGGCTTCGACATCCCCGCAGACCTTGACTATCTCCACATCACCACCAACAACACCATCTACGGTACGGAGATCCACGAGGACCTCGACGTCCCCTGCCCCCTCATTGCCGATATGTCCTCTGACATCATGTCCCGCCCGGTGGACGTTAGCAAGTACGACCTCATCTACGGCGGCGCCCAGAAGAACGTAGGCCCTGCCGGCGTCATCTTCGCAATCATCAAGAAGGACGCCCTTGGCCGCGTAACCCGCCACATCCCCACCATGCTGGACTACAGGACCCACATCGACAAGCTCTCCATGTTCAACACTCCTCCCGTGTTCGCCATCTACGTGATGAACCAGACCCTGAAGTGGCTCAAGGGCATCGGCGGCGTTGAAGCAATGTACGAGATCAACAAGAAGAAGGCAGCCCTCCTGTACGATGAAATAGACCGCAACAGCCTCTTCGTTGGCACCGCAGCCAAGGAAGACCGTTCCCTCATGAACGTCTGCTTCGTCCCCGCCCCCGGCCACGAGGATATCTTTGACGAGTTCTTCGCCTTCGCCAAGGAGCGCGGCATGGTTGGCATCAAGGGTCACCGCAGCGTAGGCGGCTTCCGAGCCTCCCTGTACAACGCCTGCACCCTGGAAGATGTTCAGGCACTGGTAGACTGCATGAAAGAATTTGAAGCTCTCAAGAAATAATGAAAGTACTGTTAGCAACCCAGAAGCCCTTCGCGGCAAAGGCCGTGGACGGCATCGTGAAAATCCTCACCGAGGCAGGTCACGAGGTAGTAAAACTTGAAAAGTATGCAGAGCAGGCGGACTTCGTGAAGGCCGTCGCAGATGTGGAAGCCATCATCATCCGCTCGGACAAGGTCACGGAGGAAGTAATGGCCGCAGCACCCAAGCTCAAGATAGTTGTACGCGCCGGCGCCGGCTACGATAACGTAGACCTCGAGGCCGCTACAAAGCGCGGCGTGGTGGTCATGAACACCCCCGGCCAGAACTCCAACGCAGTTGCTGAACTGGCCCTTGGCCTCATGATCTTCATGGCCCGCACCCAGTTCACTCCCGCAACGGGCACTGAGCTCCAGGGCAAGC
>CAMJJZ010000108.1 GCA_946406275.1 uncultured Bacteroidales bacterium
TTGCCGTTCACTTTGGTGCGGAGGGTGAGGCCGTTCCATACGGCGAACTCGCCGGTGTTGCCGTCCTTGGCGGTCATCTGGCCGTAGGTGGACACGCCCCAGGCGTGGTCGCCTTTCTCATATGTGCCGCTCCAGACGTCGCAGGGGATGCCCAGGATCTTTTCCGTGCCGGTCTTTGAGAAGCCATAGCCGGAAAGGAGTTCGTGGGAATCGGCAATCCAGTCACCGTTGAGGTTGTTCACGGTCTGCTGGGTGCGATAGTAGTCGGTGTCTTCCCATTCTTCGTCGTAATACGTGCAAGCGGTTTCGTTGTTGCGGAAGTAGATGTAGGCGGTATGGTCATCATTCTCGATGGTGTCCCAGCGGTAGGCGTTGAGACGGGTGCCGTCTTCCTTCTTGTAGTACTTGTGGGTGAAGACGAAGGTGCCAGTGTGTGAGCCGTCTCCGAAGTAGGTGAACTTCATGGAGTAACCGGCCTCGTTAAGCTGGTCGATGGTGGTATCGGCCTTGATGGAACCGGCAGAGCCGTTGTCGCCACCGTTTTCGGAGTTGTTGCCGCCGCCGAATGAGCAGGAGACTACTCCTGCAGCGCACATGAGTGCGATGAATAACTTTTTCATATTGGTAATAGTTAAATGAGTCCTTGTTTCATGGCCTTGCGCACCATTTCCACTGAGGTGTTGGCCTCAAACTTGGCGCGCAGCTTCTTCCTGTACCACTTAATGGTAGGCAAACTCAGGCACATCTGCTCCGCAATCTGTTCGCTGGTCATTCCTTCAGAGACCAGTTTCAGGATTGCCTGCTCCTTTGCTGTGAGAACTGCTACATTTTCCATAATGCAAATGTCGCAATTTGATAAACCAAAAACACTATCCCAAAGGATAGAATAAACTATCCCAAAGTATAGATTTTCAGTACCGGAGGTCGAAATCGGGCAATTTTCAGTAACTTCGCAGTATATGAAAAGGATTGTATGTATATTGCTGGCTTTCGGGGCAGCCTTAAGTGCCAATGCGTATACGGACCACAGGGGCCATAACCTTGATTCGTTGGAGCAGGTGGTAGCGGGGCTCACGCCGGAGCGTATTGCGGAGGCAACGCAGCAGGAGTGTGAAGATTACGTCAATGCCTGCTACGGGCTCATGAGCGGTTACCGCAACATAAACGGAGAGCGTTCGATGTACTTTGCCCGTAAGTGTTACGCCATTGCAAGCCGCTGGAACTGGCTTGGCAAGATGGAAGATGCTTCGGCCGGGATAGCCCTTATGTTCTACGGCAGCGAGCAGTACGACAGCGCCCTTTTCTACTACAACCAGGCACTGGTCCTGGCGGACCGCATGGCGGCGGGGGAAACCTCCCTCACCAGCGGTAAACCGTACGACGAGGAAGCCGTGGACGATGCCTACTCGTCCCTGTACGGGGCCATCGGCAACCTTTACAATGTGATGGATTCCATTCCCAAGGCCATGGAATACTACCGCAAGGCCGGGGAAATCTTTACCAAATACGGATGGAACGAAAGCAACGCCATCCTCTGGTACAATATGGGAGAAACCTGGTACGAGGCCGGAGACCTGGACCAGGCCCACCAGTGCTACAGGACCAGCCTTTCCTACGCCAAGGCCTCGGGAGATTCCCTCCAGATATCCACCGCCTACAAGGGCCTTGGCACCTACTGGCTGGCCAAGGGCAAGACCGCCCGCGCCCTCCGGTACATCAGCGAGGCCGATAAATACTACTCCCTCCACCAGGATCAGGAATTCAATGCCCGCATAGAGACTCTTGGCCTTACCAACCAGATCCTGGCCCGCCAGAAGCGGCTCTGGCGCTGGGTGGCACTTGGCGCCGTTGTCCTGATTGCTCTTCTGGTGGCGCTGGGACTCATCCTCCGCCGCAACCGGAAGCTGAGTCTGGAGAAGGAGGGGGCCGATATCGTCATTGAAGAAGCCTTGGCGGAAACGCCTGTTGCAGAAGACCTTACGGATCGCGAGCGGGAAATCCTTCCCCTCCTTGCCGCAGGCCTCACCAGCCCCCAGATTGCAGACCGCATGTGTCTCTCCCTCCCCACCATCAAGTGGTACCGCAAACGCCTCCTTGAAAAGTTCGACGTCTCTAACACCGCCGAACTCATCTCCAAAGCCAAGGAGCAAGGGGTGCTGTAAAGTGCCATTTTTTTGCTACCTTTGTAACAATAAGAACACAATTATATGTTAAAAGGTTTAGGAACGGCGCTTGTGACGCCTTTCAAGGGCGGAGACGTGGATTACAGCGCTTTTGCCGCAACGGTAGACTGGCAGGTAGAGGCCGGGACGGATTTCCTGGTACCCCTGGGAACAACCGGTGAAACTCCCACGCTCAGCGAGTCGGAAAAACTTCAGCTGCTGCAGGTTACCCTCAAGCATGCTGCGGGAAAGCCCGTGATGGCGGGCATCGGCACAAACTCCGTGGCTGGGACGCTGGCAAATATGCGCCTCCTGCAGGATGCAGATGCCTTCCTGGTGGTAGTGCCGTATTACAACAAGCCGCCGCAGAGGGGTATCTACGAGTACTTCAAGGCTGTTGCCGGCGCCACTGCAAAGCCCGTTTTCATCTACAATGTTCCGGGCCGCACCGGTTCCAACATTGAGGCGGAAACCACCCTTGCCCTGGCGCGCGACATCCCCAACATTGCCGGTATCAAGGAGGCATCGGGCAACATCGCGCAGATTGAGGCTATCCTGGAAGGCCGCCCTCGCGGCTTCAGCGTCCTCTCCGGCAACGACGACGACACCTGCAAGCTCATGGAAAAGGGTGCCGACGGCGTAATCTCCGTTGCCTCAAACGTTTTCCCGGCCGCAATGGCAGACTTCGTGCACGCCCTGCAGGAGGGCAAGTTCACGGAGGCCGAGGAAATGGACAAGAAGCTCCATCCTATGTTCAAGGCCCTCTTCGTGGAGCCCAACCCCATCCCCGCCAAGGCCGCTATGGCCCAGCTGGGACTCATGGAAAACAGCCTCCGCCTTCCCCTTGTAAAAGCCACCCCGGAAACGGAAGCCCTTCTTAAGGAAATACTCGACAAGCCATGGATCTAGCATATTTCAACGAGGTAATGGACGCCCTGGAAAGGGGCGAAATCCGCGTAGCCCAGAAGGTAGACGGCAAGTGGACCGTAAACAAGCAGATCAAGGAGACCATCCTGGAGGGCTTCAAGCTGGGCGTCATCCATAATATGTCCGAGGGCCAGTTCTCCTTCTTCGACAAGGACACCTTCCCCGTCCGCGAATTCAAGGCCGATGACGGCGTCCGCATCGTCCCCGGCGGCACCTCCATCCGGCGCGGCGCGTACCTGGCTCCCGGTTCAATCGTAATGCCTCCGGCGTATGTAAACGTAGGTGCGTACGTAGACACCGGCACCATGGTAGACAGCCACGTCACCATAGGCTCCTGCGCCCAGGTGGGAAAGCACATCCACATATCGGCCAGCACCCAAATAGGCGGTGTCCTTGAACCCGCCGGCGCCCTCCCCACCATAATTGAGGACGATGCCTTCATAGGCGGCAACTGCGGCATCTACGAGGGCACAATAGTCCAGGAAGGCGCCGTGATTGCCTCCGGCGTCATCATCACATCGTCAACGCCCATTTTCGACGCCACCACAGGCGAATTCATCCGCCGTAACGAGGACGGCCGCATAGTGGTCCCCGCCGGCGCCGTGGTGGTAAGCGGTTCAAAGCCAATCGTCCGCGGCGGCAAACCCCTCGAGAGCGGCGTACACCTTTACTGCCCCGTCATCGTCAAGTATCGCGATGACAAGACAGCCGGAAGTATCCATCTTGAAGAAATGTTACGGTAGGATCTCTACCAGTTCCGCAGGGCCGGTAAGG
>CAMJJZ010000109.1 GCA_946406275.1 uncultured Bacteroidales bacterium
GCTCTTGGAGCCGCCCTTCTCGTCATTCTTAGTCCCTATTTCGTCATTCTTAGTCCCTATTTCGTCATTCCGGGCTTGACCCGGAATCTTTAACTGAACGTTAAAATCATAATCCTCCGGCATCTGGCAGTAATCCCCGCTGCAGGCGCTCCAGGTAACGGTTCCTGTTACGTTCACCTTTCCGGTTCCGGTAATCTGCAGGTCCTGCTTAAGAACGTAATTGCCGGTGACCACGGTTTCTCCCTTGTAGTCCTGCGGGGTGTACTCCTCCACGGGCTGGCCGGCGATGAAAACGCCGTCGGACGGCTCTACGGCAAGGGTGGTTCCAACATATGGATCCGACATGGGATGTACGTAGTAATCCTTGGAGACCTTGCCGTTGATAACCAATTGATACTTATCGTCCTGGATATGGTTGACCGCGGCCTTCCAGATAACTGAAGGAGCAGACTGAAGTATTGTCAGAGACAGCAAGGCTGTCAGGATGGTGCTGAGCATATGTATTTCGTTTGATTTTCAAAGATACGAATATTTTCAGCCGTTTGCAATTGTGGCGCTTTTTGACTAATATTGTATTCCAAACACTGAAACTTATGCAAGTAGAGGTATATATACTCAATACCGGCAGCAACTGCCTTGTGGAGCAGGGCTCGCCGCTGTCGTCGTTCGCACCAAAAACAATCATTGATCCCAAGAGCGGGAGGGAATTCGAAGTAATAGCCGCAATAGTGGACCACGAGCTCCGTCAGCTGGACTTCGCGGTGTTCTATCCCCACAAGGTAGAATTCATCGGCCTGAATCATACGGAAGGCCGGAGGGTGTACATCCGTTCCCTGAGCTTCCTGGCCCAGACGGCCGTGAGGCAGCTGTTCCCGGACCGCAAGTTCAAGATAAACCATTCCCTTCCAAGCGGTTACTACTGCAAGTTCAGGGGCGAGCGCATAACGGACGAGCAAATCCTTGCCCTGCGTGAGCGCATGCGTGAGCTGGTGGCAAAGGACCTTCCGTTCACTTCAAAGAAGGTTCTCTCCTCGGAGGCTGCGGAGTGGTTCCAGGAACAGAACCAGCCCCTCAAGGCCGGGCTCATAAAGACCCTTGGGCAGTACTTCACAACCGTTTATTTCCTGGACGGGGAAGTGGACAATTTCTACGGCCCGCTGGCTCCATCGACCGGATATCTGAAGGTGTTCGACCTCATGCCGTACCATCACGGCTTCTGCCTCCAGTACCCGCAGGAAGGGGACGAGTCCCACACCATACCCCGCCAGAAGCAGATTAAGCTCACCAACACCCTTAAGGACTACGGCTACTGGTGCAAGACCACGGGAATCGTGAGCGTGGGCGCCCTTAACCAGAGGCTCCTGGACGGCAAGGCCGTGGAGCTCATAAACCTCTGCGAGGCCCGTCAGGAGCGCGGCTATGCCGCCATTGCGGACAAGATCTTCGCGGATAAGGACCGCATCAAGATTGTCTTCCTTGCCGGCCCTTCGTCCAGCGGCAAAACATCATCGTCCCTGAGAGTGGCGCAGCAGTGCAAGGTGCTGGGTCTGAATCCTAAGGTAATCGAGCTGGACAATTACTTTGTGGAGCGGGAACGGACGCCCAAGGATGAGGACGGGAACTACGACTTCGAGGCCCTTGAGGCCATGGACCTGGAGCTCCTTGGGCAGCACCTGAACACCCTCCTTGCCGGAGGGGAAGTGGAAATCCCCAGGTACGATTTCAAGCAGGGAAGGCCTTTCTTCGAAGGGAACATGATGCACCTTGAGGAGAACGATATCCTGGTGATGGAAGGCATCCACGCGCTGGACCCGGCAATGGTTCCATCCGTGGACCAGAGCCGCATCTTCAGGATTTACGCATCGGCCCTCACGTCCCTCAAGCTGGACGAGAACTGCTGCATCTCCACTACGGACAACCGGCTCCTCAGGCGCATGATCCGGGACAACCGCGTCCGCGGAATTTCCCCGGCCGATACCATACTCCGCTGGCCCTCCGTGCGCCGTGGGGAAGGCAAGTACATCTTCACCTTCCAGGAGAATGCGGACGCCCAGTTCAACTCCGCCCTGCTGTATGAGCTGCCGCTCCTGAAGTACTATGCGGAGCCCCTTCTGAGGCGCATTCAGCCATCGTCCCCGGCATATTCGGAGGCGCTGAGGCTGCTCAAATTTCTTGACTTTATTGTGCCGCTGCAGCCAAACGAGATTGCGGCCATACCTCCTACCTCCATACTTCGTGAATTCATCGGTGGTCAAACGTTATGAAGAAATTAATCATTTGCGCGCTGGCCGCGCTGGCCGTTTCCTGCGGCTCCAAAGTTGAAATCCTTAACCCCGCAACCCTTGCTTCCCCGGACGGGAAGCTTACCCTGGAAGCCGGTGTAACGGCGAACGGTACTCCGGCCTATGCGCTTTCCCGTGAGGGAGAGGCCGTGGTTCTGCCCTCCAGGCTGGGCTTCAAGCTGGCGGATTATGACGATTTGGACAAAGGCTTCTCCGTCCTCGCCGCAGAGATGGACACCTTTGATGAGACATGGGAGCCCGTGTGGGGAGAGGAGGCAAGCATACGCAATAATTACAACGAGCTGCTGCTGAGTCTGTCCCGTGAGGATGGGGTACGGATGAACGTCCGCTTCCGTCTCTACGACGATGGCCTTGGCTTCCGCTACGAGTTCCCTCTGGAGAACAAGCTCACCTATTTCAAGGTGGCGGAGGAACTCACGGAGTTTGCTATGGCAGGGGACCACACCGCCTGGTGGATAAGCGGAGACTACGACACCCAGGAGTACAATTATACGGAGAGCAAGCTTTCTCAGATCCGCGGAATATCGGAGAAGAGGCGCCTTTCCAACGCCTCACAGGAGAGTTTCTCTCCTACCGGCGTCCAGACGGCGCTGCAGATGAAGACCGCCTCCGGACTGTATGTGAACATCCACGAGGCCGAGGTCCTGGACTATCCCACCACAAACCTTAATCTGGACGATAAGAAGATGGTCTTCACCACCTGGCTCACGCCGGACGCCCAGGGCATAAAGGGCCGCCTGCAGGCCCCCTGCAAGAGCCCCTGGCGCACGGTGCAGGTTTGCGCCTCGGCAACGGACGTGCTGGCTTCCAGGCTCATTCTGAACCTGAACGAGCCTTGCGCCCTGGAAGACGTTTCCTGGATACATCCCGTAAAGTATATGGGCGTATGGTGGGAAATGATTACCGGCAAGACCCAGTGGTCCTACACCTGGGACCTTCCTTCCGTTCAGCTTGGCGTAACGGACTACAAGACCGTGAAGCCTCACGGCCAGCACGGCGCAAACAATGAGAACGTGCGCAAGTACATCGACTTTGCCGCGGAGAACGGCTTCGACGCCATCCTCATCGAGGGTTGGAACGAAGGCTGGGAAGACTGGTTCGGCCACCAGAAGGACTATGTCTTCGACTTCGTCACTCCTTATCCGGACTTTGATCTGCCTGCACTCAATGCCTATGCGCATCAGAAGGGCATCCGCCTTATGATGCACCACGAGAGTTCATCGTCAACGGTGAACTACGAGCGCCATATGGAGGCCGGCTACAACCTCATGAACAAGTACGGCTACAATGCCGTCAAGAGCGGTTACGTTGGCGATATCATCCCTTACGGAGAGCACCACTACAGCCAGGCCCTCATCAATCATTATCATTATGCAATTGTTGAGGCAGCAAAGCACCATATTATGGTAAACGCGCATGAGGCGGTGCGTCCCACCGGCCTCTGCCGTACCTGGCCCAATATGGTGGGGAACGAGAGCGCAATGGGCGGCGAGTACCGCTCCAACATAGAGCCCGGCCATACCACAATCCTGCCCTTCACCCGCCTCCAGGGCGGTCC
>CAMJJZ010000110.1 GCA_946406275.1 uncultured Bacteroidales bacterium
CGATGGATACAGCCCCCAGCAGCGCGCCCGCCTTGGACGCCTCGTTCCAAATAGTAGTATTGTCGATAGTCCCTTTCACGGATACAAAGATAGCCAATTGTGTTGGCTTTTCCAATTGGGCTCTGCTTTCCCTGGCTATCTTTGCACACGCTACCCCTCAGCCACTACGTGACAGCTCCCCCGGGGAGCGCCACCCCCACCGCCCCCTCGCCGGGGGCCCTGTCGGCCTTCGGCCTCCGAAAAAAGGCAAAAAAGGTCAAATAAAAAGGATTTTTTGTTAACTTTGTAGGCTCAAGTGCAATTGCTATGATGCAGTGAAAGACTTGGTATGTAATAACTCATCAAAAAGTAAGATTATGATTAACATCAAGTTTCCCGATGGGAGTGTAAGACAGTATGAGTCTGGGGTTACCGGCTACGATGTGGCCATGTCCATCAGCCCCCGGCTTGCCGCCGAAGTGCTGGCCGTATCAGTAAAGCGTCCGGACGAGCCCGAAACCTCCCGTGGAACTACCCTGGACGTGATGCGTCCCCTCACGGAGGACGTGGAGATCCGCCTCCTCAAATGGGAGGATGACGAGGCCAAGAAGGTCTTCTGGCACAGCTCTTCCCACCTTATGGCAGAAGCCCTGGAAGCCCTTTTCCCGGGCATCAAGTTCGGTATCGGCCCGGCCATCGACAATGGTTTCTATTACGATGTGGACACCAATGGCCGCACCCTCACGGACGCGGACTTCAAGGCCATTGAGGACAAGATGCTGGAATTCGCCCGCCAGAAGCAGGATTTCACCCGCATAGAGGTCTCCAAGGCCGATGCCATGAAGTACTTCACGGAAAAAGGCGACCAGTACAAGCAGGAACTCATTTCCGAGCTGGCCGACGGCACCATCACGTACTATACCAACGGCCAGTTTACGGACCTCTGCCGCGGACCGCACCTCAAGAACACTGAAGTGATCAAGGCCGTTAAGGTGCTCTCGCTGGCCGGCGCATACTGGCGCGGCGACGAGACCCGTCAGCAGCTCACCCGTATCTACGGCATCACCTTCCCCAAGAAGAGCATGCTGGACGAATACCTGGTGGTGCTGGAAGAGGCTAAGAAGCGGGATCACCGCAAGATCGGCAAGGAAATGGAGCTCTTCACCTTCTCCCAGCGGGTGGGTGCGGGCCTTCCCCTGTGGCTGCCCCGCGGCGCTGCCCTGCGCAACACCCTCCAGAGCTTCCTGGCCAAGAAGCAGGCCGAATATGGTTACCTGCCCGTTGTCACGCCCCATATCGGCGGTAAGGAACTGTACGTAACTTCCGGCCACTACGCCAAGTACGGCAAGGATTCCTTCCAGCCCATCCATACCCCGCAGGAAGGGGAGGAGTACCTCCTCAAACCCATGAACTGCCCGCACCACTGCGAGATTTTCCGCAGCGCCCCGCGTTCCTACAGGGACCTGCCGCTGCGTTTTGCAGAGTTCGGCACCGTGTACCGTTATGAGCAGTCCGGTGAGCTGCACGGCCTCACCCGCGTGCGCAGCTTCACCCAGGACGACGCCCACCTTTTCTGCCGCCAGGACCAGCTCCAGGAGGAATTCGAGAAGGTGATTGACCTCATCCTGTACGTGTTCAAGACCCTCAAGTTCGACAAGTTCACCGCCCAGGTATCCCTCCGGGATCCCAAGAACCCGTCCAAGTACATCGGCAGTGACGAGAACTGGGCCAAGGCCGAACAGGGTATCATCGACGCCGCCAAGAAGAAGGGCCTGCCCTATGTGGTGGAAACCGGCGAGGCGGCCTTCTACGGCCCCAAGCTGGACTTCATGGTGAAGGATGCCATCGGCCGCAGCTGGCAGCTGGGTACCATCCAGGTGGACTACAACCTGCCGGAACGCTTTGAACTGGAGTATGTAGACTCCGACGGTTCCCGCAAGCGCCCGGTGATGATCCACCGTGCACCCTTCGGCTCGCTGGAGCGTTTTGTGGCCGTTTTACTGGAGCACACCGCCGGTCATCTGCCCCTGTGGCTGCACCCGGATCAGGTTAAAGTGCTGCCGGTGAGCGAAAAATATGCAGATTATGCGAAAAAAGTTGTAAATCTGCTAAATAATTCCGAAATTCGCGCCTCTATTGATGACCGGAACGAAACTCTTGGCAAGAGAATCCGTGAAACTTCCCTCATGAGGGTTCCGCTGCTGGTTATCGTTGGAGAAAAGGAACAGGCAGAGGAATCTGTCTCTGTGCGCCGTGGAGCCGTGGACCAGGGTTTCATGAGCGTGCCTCAGTTTGTGGAGTATGTCCGCAATGCCGTGGCAGAAGAACTGGCCCAGTAAAAAGTTTAACGTTTAAAGGAGCAAAACTATCGCAACGCCTTTCAAACCCAGGCCCTCCGGCCTGAAGAAAAACGCTCGGGTGCAGCCCGGTCCCAAGCAGCAGGACGAAAACGCCCTGCGCATCAACCGTGAGATTACTGCATCCCAGGTGCGCCTGGTTGGGGACAATATCCCCGAGCAGGGTATTTATCCTTTTCTCAAGGCCCTGGCCCTGGCCGAAGAGCTGGAGCTGGACCTGGTGGAAATCAGTGCCAAGGCCGATCCGCCTGTGTGCAAGATCCTGGACTACCAGAAGTATCTGTACCAGCAGCGGAAGCGGGCCAAGGAAATGAAAGCCAACGCTGCCAAGATAGTGATCAAGGAAATCCGCTTCGGCCCCAACACGGACGAGCATGACTTCCAGTTCAAGCTCAAGCATGCCGAAGGCTTCCTGAAGGAAGGGTCCAAGGTGAAGGCATCCATATTCTTCCGCGGCCGTTCCATCCAGTTCGCCCAGCAGGGCGAGAAGCAGCTGCTTCGTTTCGCCGTGGAGCTGGAAGAATTCGGACGCCCGGAAAGCATGCCCACCCTGGAAGGCAAGCGCATGACCATGATGATTGCTCCCATTAAAAAGAAATAGGCCCTACCGTCATCCCCGACCTGATCGGGGATCCCCGGTCAAGCCGGGAATGACGTGAGGGATATGTATAATTAATAATTGTTTAACACAATGGCAAAGCTTAAAACCAACTCCGGTGCCAAAAAGCGCTTTACGCTTACCGGATCGGGAAAGATCAAGAGGAAGCACGCTTATCACAGCCACATCCTCACCAAGAAGACCAAGAAGCAGAAGAGAAACCTTGATCAGTTCTCTATCCTTGACAGAGACGACATCAAGCGCGTAAAAGAGCTCCTGGTCATGTAATTTATGTTTAACTGGAACGCAGTTCCAAGCGTTTTCTCCGGAAAACCACTGCCTCCAAAATCAGTAAAAATTTATGCCTAGATCAGTTAATTCTGTTGCCTCCAGGGCACGCCGCAAGAAGATCCTCAGCAGGACCCGCGGTAATTTCCTCTCCCGCAAGAACGTCTGGACGGTTGCCAAGAACACCTACGAAAAAGGTCTCACTTACGCATACCGTGACAGAAAGGCCAAGAAGCGCGAATTCCGCTCCCTTTGGATCCAGCGTATCAACGCCGCTGCCCGTCAGCACGGCCTCACCTACTCCCAGCTCATGGGACGTCTTGCCAAGCAGAACATCGGTCTCAACCGTAAAGTTCTCGCAGACCTTGCTATGAACAATCCTCAGGCTTTTGAGGCAATTGTTAAATCTGTAAAGTAGTTCTTTGAAACAGTGAGCTGGAAGGATATCACTACCAACAAGTGGGTGAAGCTGGGCTTCTGGTCCGTGCTTTACATCGCCTGGGTAATCTGGCTCGGAAATTATTGGTGGCTTCTCGGCCTTATTATCATCTTCGACCTGTTTATCACGAAGAAGGTGAAGTGGCTCTTCTGGAAGAAAGAGTACAAGGAGGGAGAGAAGCACA
>CAMJJZ010000111.1 GCA_946406275.1 uncultured Bacteroidales bacterium
CGGACTTGTTCCGGGAATCTCATCTTTTCCGGACCTGCGTCAATATTCCAATTTTTTTATCATATATTAGCACCCGTCATGAAAAGATGGGTGCTATTATTATTGTTTGCGGGCTCCGTAGCGGCGGCGCAGGAGAGGGTTATGTTCTGGAATCTGGAGAATTTCTTTGACTACAGAAACGACTCCACAAGTATCTCGGATGCGGAATTCTCCTCCTTCGGCCCAAAGCGCTGGACGCGGAAAAGGTTCAACGCAAAGTGCAATGCCGTAGCCAAGACAATACTCTGGGCCGGCGAGAAGATGGGCGGCCTTCCGGACGTGGTGGGCTTTGCGGAGGTAGAGAATGGGTTCGTCCTCCGGCGGCTCCTGGAGGGAACGGCGCTGCGCAAGACGGATTACACCATCGTCCATTATGATTCCCCAGATCCCCGCGGGATAGATGTGGCCCTGCTGTACCGGCGTTCCCGGCTGAGGCTTCTGGATTCAAAGCCTTGCCATCTGTATGATGCCGATTCCTCCGTAATGGCCACCAGGGATATCCTTATGGCACATTTTACGGGCCCCGGGGGAGACATGGCGGTGCTGGTGAACCATCATCCGTCAAAGTATGGCGGTGCGGCGTCGGAACCCCGTAGGAAAAGGGCGGTAGACAGGTTGGCGGCGCTGGCCGATTCCCTGCTGAACGCCGGCGTGGTAAGGGTCGTTGCCACGGGGGATTTCAACGACACCCCGGACGCGGAGGCGTATTCACAGCTGCCCCTGAAGAACCTTGCGCTGCCGTTTCACCGTAGAGGGGAAGGGACTATCAAGTACGACGGACGATGGGAACTCATCGACCTTTTCTTCGTGTCCGATTCTCTGGCGCAGTCCCGTATGAGCATACTCCAGGTGCCGTTTTTGCTGAAGTACGACGGCGCCGGACAGAAGCCCCTGAGGACGTATTCCGGGCCGCGGTATCTGGGCGGGGTGTCGGACCACTGCCCGGTTTGGCTGGACGTTAAATAATTATTATATTTGTATGATAGAAAACTAATAACCCTTAATATGAAACAGAAAATCCAGGAAAAATTCAAATCCCTTTTCGGAGAAGAGGGTGTTCTTTATGCCTCTGCGGGCCGTATCAACCTCATTGGAGAGCATACGGACTACAACGGCGGTTACGTATTCCCCGGTGCAATCGACTGCGGAATCATGGCCGCAATCAAGGTAAACGGCACGCCCAAGGTAAAGGTCTTCTCGCTGGACTACAACGAGCTTTGTGAGTTTGGTCTGGAGGAAAAGGATGCCCCTGAAAAGGCCTGGGCAAGATATATCTTCGGCGTCTGCCGCGAAACCATCAAGCGCGGCGGCAAGGTGGAAGGCTTCAACGCCGTGTTTGCCGGAGACGTTCCGCTTGGCGCCGGCCTCAGCTCCTCCGCAGCCCTGGAAAGCTGCTTCGCCTTTGCCCTCAACGATATCTTCGTCAACAATATAGACAAGTTCGAGCTTGCCAAGATTGGCCAGAGCACGGAGCACAACTACTGCGGCGTAAAGTGCGGCATAATGGACCAGTTCGCATCGGTCTTCGGCAAGGAGGGCGCCCTTATTCGCCTCAACTGCAAAACCCTGGAATACAAATACTTCCCCTTCCATCCCAAGGGATACAAGCTGGTTCTCATTGACTCCTGCGTAAAGCATGAGCTGGCCTCCAGCGCATATAACAAGCGCCGCGCCTCCTGTGAGAATGCGGCCGCAGCAATCCGCAAGAATCACCCTGAGGTAGAATTCCTTTCAGACGCCAAACGTCTCTGGCTGGACGAAGTCCGCGAAGAAATCCCCCAGGAAGACTTCCTCCGCGCAGAATATGTGATTGGAGAAGTCCAGAGGGTTCTTGACGTGTGCGACGCCCTTGAAAGGGACGACTATGAGACCGTAGGCGAGATGATGTACCAGACCCACTTCGGCCTCAGCCGCCTCTATGAAGTGTCCTGCGAAGAGCTCGATTTCCTGAACAAACTTGCCCGCAAGATGGACGTTACCGGCTCCCGCGTAATGGGCGGAGGCTTTGGCGGATGCACCATCAACCTCGTGAAGGAAGAACTATACGACGGCTTCATCGCCGCCGCCAAGGAGCAGTTCCAGGCCAAGTTCGGTCATGCTCCCAAGATTTATGACGTTGTCATCAGCGACGGCGCCCGCAAACTTTAATGCAGGTAAAATGTTCAAAATGCGGCTCCTCATTTGAGGCCGCCAGTTATCAGAGTATAAACGTCGCCTCTGATCCGCAGCTCAAGGAGCGGGTCAGAGACGGCTCTTTATTTGTGGCGGAATGCCCGTACTGCGGTACGCGTAATCTTCTCAAGTACAACACGCTGTACCATGACCCCGCCGCAAAGCTCATGGTGTGGCTGCTGCCGGACGGTTATGAACCGCCCGCTGCGGTTGCAGACGCTGTGAAAGACCTGCCGGGATACACTTTGAGGCGCGTAAAAGAAGCCGGGGAGCTCATAGAAAAGGTATGCATTGCCGATGCCGGCCTGGAAGACACCGTAATGGAAGTTTGCAAGTGGGTAACGCGCCATGAACTTGCCGCCAAGAACCCGGAGGCGGCGGAAGCACCCCTCAAGTTCCTCCGTCTGGAAGGCGCGGATCATGACCTTGTGATGGCCTTTCCCCTTAACGGGACCATGAACGTAATAAACGTTGGTTTCAACGTGTACGAAGATGCCTCCGGCATACTTTCCCGAAATCCCTCAATCGTCCCCGCTCCCGGCTTCTCCGAAATTGACGCCACCTGGGCAAACAGCATTTTCCGCTAGAAGGACATGCTGAATACCGGGCCGAGGTACCAGGTGTCTTTTTGGCCGGACTGGCCGAACCAGGTGCCGCCAAGGGCGGAGAAGGTGACGCCCAGGGTGGCGTCTGCGGCTACCAGGACCATGTAGCCCAGTTCAGCGGCGAAGTCCACTCCGGCGCTCCAGAGATTGCCTTCCGCGAGGCCGGTATAGTCGAAGTGCGGCGTTAGGACGAAGTTCCTGATGTAAGTTATGGGCATCAGGGAGAGGTCTCCAAAGGAGAAGGGGATGGCGTAATCGGCCGTAACTCTCCAGTGGCTGGTATTGGCGTTGGCAACGGTGCTGGCTACGCTGTAGTCGAAGCCGCGGGGAAGGCAGTCAAGCGTTCCGTCCACAAAGTACGAATCCTTCATCTGCTGCTGAATCATGGCGGTGAGCCTGAGGCCGTGTGTCTGGTAAAGGCCGGGCAGGTAACCATACAGATAGCCGTATGTGACGGGAGTGAAGTAGTCCATGAGGCCGGGACGGATTATGCCGCCTATTTCCGCACCTATTCCTAATTTTGGATATACCCTGCTATGAGGCCTCGGGAGCATGAAATAGCCCCTGAGCGAGGCTGATGCGCTGTGCAGGAAGATGCTGGGTCCTTCTCCAAAGCCAACAAAACTATAATGTGCGGGAAGCTCTTCGAATATTCCCGTTGGAATCTTGTATTTTACTACCGCCGTACTGTAGAGGTTGTTGGATACGGTGTACCTTAACTGGGGCGTAAAGCCATACAGGAAGCCGCCTTTCCTGAAGCTCATGGGGACATAAGCCTTTAACGATGCCACAAAGGACGGGACGTCCCGGAGGCCGCCGGAGAGGGCCCTGGCGGTGCGGCCCCAAATATCGTACTCTCCCATCCTGTATAGCCTGGCGGCATAGTCTCCAAAGTCCAGGGACGCCTCAAAGACGGGGAAGAGTCCCGTGTATGTGAGTTTGGCGTGGAGGGAGTTTCTCCAAGCCTTGTCCCTGTCCGAATCCGGATGCAGGGAATAGCCCA
>CAMJJZ010000112.1 GCA_946406275.1 uncultured Bacteroidales bacterium
ATCTTGTAGGAAAGCCCTGCCGATGATGCCTTCTGAGCATCTCCGTACCTGCCGGCAAGCATCCAGAACTCCGTGGGAAGACCTATGTCCGACATGCCGGTCCTAAAGAGGTACTGGTGTTGCATGCCCAGCCTCAGGGCCACCTGCCCGGCGCGGTAGAAATTCCATCCAAGGACGATGTCCGGGTCCAGTCCCTTCATCCACTGCCCCTCCGTGCTGCGGAAAAGGCTCCCTTTGAGCTGGGCTTCCGCGGTAAAAGGCCCGGCGGCAAGGCGGTAACGGCCCCACAGGGTGTTTTCCCAGCCTTTCTGCAGGGGCTCCGACATGTCTCCGTAGTCAATATCATTGCCGCTTATGGACGGGCTCTGGGGTTGCACCTTGTGAATGGCGCTTTCCAGGCCTGCGGACAATGCACCGTATGTGTACCTGGCCTTGTATCCGGCCGTGTTTATGTACGATGGCAGATGCGCCTCAATCTGGTTCAGGACGGCATTTACATCCAGATTGTACGATGTGTAATAAGCACTTTGTACCAGCTGGGATTTGCTAAACTTATGCGTCCAGTGCAGCGCCCCCATGGCATTGTTCCATGCGGCGTTTGCGTCCATGCTGAAGGCTCCGGCCCCTCCTTTTACGTCATCACCTCCGATATAGACATCGGCAGTGATGTTGTCCTTTGTGCCGGGATTCCACACCCCGGTAAGGTTGAAGTCCGTGAAACCGTATTTGATGGCGTTGCCGTTCATGGTCAGGAAGCTCCCGTACAGGAGATTCATGAAGGACCGCCTGGCCGACAGCCGTACGCCGCCTTTTGGCCCTATCGGTGCCGTAAGGGTGCCCTGGGCGGCCAGAAGTCCCAGCTGGAACTCTCCTGAAGTCTTTCCCGTGAGCTCACGCGGAAGCGTCATGTCTATGGTGCCGCCAAGGCGGTTCACCTCCCGCGCGCCGGTGCGGTAATCCATGAGGCTGTAGTGGGATGCATTGAAAACGGAGAACAGACCAAGAAGGTGCGAAACCCCGTAAATGGGGATGCCTCCAGCACTTACCAGGTTATGCTGGCTGTCGTTGCCCTGGATGTGGATGCCGGCGTCCAGTTCCGTCTGGGCGCTCATGGAGGGGAGATAGTGGGCGTAGGAGAGGGGATCGGCATTGCCAAGCACCGACGGCAGAGTCTTGAGGCGGGTAAGCTCCACCTTGACGCCGTCTGCCGACGGAATTGCCACCGCATCCGGCCTTGAGGCGGTGAACACAGTGGCGTCAAGATACAATGAATCGGTCTGTGCCGCAGCCCCTATTGGAAGGAGCAGGAGCACAGACCAGATAATTAGCTGTGTGGCCTTAAGGCGCACTTTTATTTAACGGAAGGATCCTCGTCCAGGCCCAGGTACTTCATGAGGTCTGCGACCCATTCCTGGATGGTCTGAGCAAGCTCTCCGAAGCGATCCTCGGTGAAGTAGTCTTCAACCGCGTAGGAGGTGCCGTCTGCGAAGCGGATCACGGGGTTGGCATCCCAGTAGTTGTCAATGTTCACTGCCTCGAAGCCGATTGTTGCCTGGAGGGTCTTCTTGCCGTCATAGTAGACACCGAAGCCGTAGAGCTTCTCGAGCTGTTCCAGGGCTGCCTTGAAGGCTTCGCCGTCGTTATTGTCCTGGGCTTTGTACATCTCATCGGTGGCAGTCTCCAGAGCTATTGCATCAGGAACGGTGAAGCGGATCTGGGTCTTGCCGGCAAGGTCTACCATTGCCTCTCCGGATGCGGATTTGACCTCGATGTTGGTGTAGTCCTCTTTCTGGACTTCCTCGAAACTGTATTTTGCAGATACACTTACGCCTATGATGAGCTGCTTGCCCTTGAGGATCTGGGCGCTTGCAGATGCATTGGTGGTAGCGTAGTTTGCCTGGCTGAGTTCAAAGGTGTAGGAACCGACCTTCATGGTGTAGGAGACATCTATCATGTCTTCCTCGTTGATGATGCCGTCGTTGTTAACATCCTTGGGTTTGAGGCGGAGTTCCAGGGAAGCCAGGCCCTCGTTGTTCTTGGAGATGCCAAGGTATGAGGTACCGGGGATGAAGATGGTCACGTCGTCGCTGCCGCTGGTGAAGTGGGCGGGAACTTTGGCCTCGTCCTTTGCGGAGAAGGTTACGGTGACGGGGACATTGCCCTCGAAGACGGTGATTGCAAGGTCGTCGGCCTCGGTGAAGTCGAACTTGCCCTCTGCGTTTTCAGTGAAGTGGCCCTTGATGTCCGTGAGATGTGCCACGGTGATGGCTACGGTCTGGGGGTCTTCTCCCCTCATGCTTGTCCAGGCGCTGATGATGCCGCTGAGATATATGCTGATATCGGTGGCGTCAATTTCCTTCTGGCCAAGGGCGTCTACGGCGGAATTCACTTTGTTGTACTCGGCCTCCCAGCCTTCCTTGTCCATGAGGTCCATGAGGGTGTTGGCGGTTTCCTCAATCTTGACTTTCTGCTGGTCCGGGGTGAGGTCTTTGCCCTTGTCGTCAACAAGACCCTGCTCGTTCTCAGTAACACCGTTCACTAAGTCTGAAATCTTTTCACAGCTTGCGGCAGACATCACGACTGCTGCAGCTACAAGTACGTAAGAAAGCTTTTTCATGATATAGATGATTATATTATTGTCACAAACACTATAAAGATGCATTTCCTACGGAAAACGTTGCAAGACCTTTCTCTATTCTGGTGAGTCCTTCCAGCAGGACTTTTCGGGGGCAGGCTATGTTGAGGCGCTCCCAGCCTTCCGCTACGGGACCGTAAATAGTTCCGGTAGAGAGTTTTACGCCCGCTATGTTCTCAAGATGGTTGGCAAGGCGCACTGATGTGCCTTGTGCCTCACCCACAAGGCTACGGAAGTCAAGCCACATGAGGTAGGTGCCTTCAAGGGGGCTGGCGACTACCTGGGGGAGGTGGTCTTCCAGGAAGCAGTACACGGTGCGGGCGTTGTCCAGGAGGTATTCACGGAGCTGGTCCAGCCAGGCTTCACCATGGTTGTAGGCGGCTATGAGGGCGGCCACGCCAAAGACATTGACGTCACAGCATTCGTTATCATTGATGGCACGGTCTATCTTGGCCAGGATGGCCGGATCCTTGGCAAAGACGTTGGCTATCTGTATGCCGGCTATGTTGAAAGCCTTGGTGGGTGATATGCAGGAGCAGGAGTTGAGTACCAGCGGCTCCGGGAGCGTGGCCCATGGCGTGTAGTCGTGGCCAGGGTAGGTGAGCTCGCAGTGGATTTCGTCGGAGATCACGAAGACACCGTGCTTGAGGCAGATTTCTCCAACCCGAGTCAGTTCATCCCTTGTCCAGACACGGCCCACGGGGTTGTGGGGATTGCACAAGAGTAGCACTTTAGCCTCCTTGCACTTGGCTTCAAAGTCCTGGAAGTCGATGCTCCAGAGGCCGTTTTCATAGTGAAGCGGACAGTCCAGCTGAACGCATTTGTTGTTGCGGATTGCCGGGAAGAAGGCATTGTAGCACGGGGTCATCACAATCACCTTGTCCCCGGGCAAGGTCATGGCCTTGATGGAAGCGGAGTATGCGGCAATTACGCCAGTTGTGGGGACGATAGTCTCCCGCGTGAGCCCGCTCCAGCCATGCCTCCGGCTAAACCAGCCGTCCACGGCTTGGAAGTAATCGTCCGGCAGCATCTGGTAGCCGAATACGCCATGGTCCAGACGTTTCTGCAGCGCCTCCAGTATCTCAGGCGCCGCCTTGAAATCCATATCGGCCACCCACATTGGAATGGCATCGGGCGCGCAGTGGTCCCACTTCACGCTCCCCGTCCCCCTCCGGGGAATAAT
>CAMJJZ010000113.1 GCA_946406275.1 uncultured Bacteroidales bacterium
CCTTCCCATCTACTGCCGGTTTGGAATAAAGTAGTCTAGAAGAGTTTTCCGGAGGAGAACTTGTTCCTGAGGCCGCTCAGTTCATCGGCGGTGGCGGGGCGGTTCAGGGAGGCTTTGCGCTCTGCCTGGAACTTCTCCTTGAGAAGGGCGAACTGGCGCTTGGTGTCCAGGGTAAACTCTCCGCCCTCTATCCATGCGAAATACGCCGGCTCCGTGTTCCACACATCGCGGGCCGTGCGGCCCTTGTGCTTTCCGAAGCTGATTACGGCTTCTCCATCCTCACCTTCCACGAGGCGGCCGGCAAAGTCTATGTTGCGGGAACGGGCTCCGAACTTGGAGAGGGACTCGATATCGTTCTGGAGCACTTCCTGCTGGAATTCAGTGGGCTCCTTGTACTTGTCCAGCTGGCTTTTGAGGACCTCGTAGGTGGCAACGGTATCGGCCTCTGCCGTGTGGGCGTTCTCGAAGTCCTTGCCGCCGCAGTAGAAGCGGTATGCGGCCCGGAGGTTGCGGGGCTCAAAGTGATGGTAGATGTTTTGGACGTCCACCATCTTGCAGGAGTGGAGGTCCAGCTTGTCTATGGTGTCAAGCATTTCCTGGGCCTTGGGGCGGGATTTATCGTCCTTGAGGCGGGAGGTGCTGTACTCACGGGCGCGCTCTATTTCTTCCGCCAGGAGCGGGAGGTCAAACTTGGCGGAGTTGAAGCCGGCAAGGTCGCTGCCTTCCAGCCAGGAGGCTACTTCCGGCAGCACTTCCAGGAATTTGGGACAGTCCACCAGGTCCTCGTCCTTTACGCCGTTCACTTCCGACGCCTGCGGATTGATGGGAATCTGGCAGCGGTTCCAATAGTCCCAGGGCTTGATTTTCCACGTTTTGACCCTGGTCTCCCCACCCGGGAAAACCTTTACAAAACTAAGCTCGATGATGCCGTCGGTGGCAATACTAAGCCCCGTGCTCTCTATGTCAAAGAAGAGCAGGGGGCGTTCAAGGTTTAATTCCATTTTCTAGCAATTAAAGATTCTGGGTCAAGCCCGGAATGACGATGGAATGTTATTGAATCATGATAGGCATTAAGATTCCGCAGACCTTTTCGGTATCCGCTTCTTCCTCGGCGGGGAGGATGAGGGCGGCGCGGCGGGCATCGGCAAACTTTATGACGATGCCGTTGCAGCCCATGTTGGCCAGGATTTCCGTGAGGAAGGTGGACTTGAAGCCAATGGCGAGCTCGTCACCCTGGTAATCGCAGGCAACCTTTTCATAGGCGGCAAGGGCGAAGCCCAGGTCCTGTGCGGTAATTTCAAGCTGGCCTTCCTTGAGGGTGAGCTTGATGTGGTTGGAGGCCTTGTTGGAGCACACTGCAACACGCTTTACGGTGTTCAGGAGGAGCTGGCGGTCTATGCGCAGGACGTTGGAGTTGGCGGTGGGGATGACGTCCCTGTACTTGGGGTACTTGCCAACAACCAGGCGGCATACCATTGTGGTGGCGCCGAAGGTGAACTGTGCGTTTGCGCTGTCGAAGAGGATTTCCACGTTCTCAACGTCTTTGCCTATGATGGAACGGAGCACGGATGCGGGCTTCTTGTGCAGGATGAAGGATGCCTTCTCCGCTGCCTCTACGTCCTTGGTGGTATAGCATATGAGCTTGTGGGAATCGGAGGCCACAAGGGTGGTGGAGCCGGGCTCAATGTCGAAGAAGATACCGTTCATTGCGGGACGGATTTCATCGTCCGCGGTGGCATATACCGTGCCCTGGATGCCTTCTACCAGGCTTTCTGCAGGGAACACAACCTTCTGGGCGTCTGCACCGGGGGCCTTGATTTCCGGATAGTCATCGGCAGGGAAGTAGGGGAGGTCCGACTTACCGCTGGCCCAGCTGCACTCGAAGGAAGTGTCCGATGTGGTCTTTATGCCGATGGGCTGGTCCGGAATCTCCTTGAGGAGGTCCGTCATGTGGCGGGCGGGAACGGCAATTGCGCCGTCTTCCTCTGCGCCTTCCACCTCCAGGGAGGTGACCAGGGTGAGCTCAGAGTCCGATGCCGTAATCTCCAGCTTGTTACCCTTCAGGACGAACAGGAAGTTCTCCAGAATGGGGAGGGGTGACTTTGACGGAATGGCCTTGGAAACGTCCATGAGGGCCTTGAGGAGATTGGTGCTGGAAATGGTTAGTTTCATATCTATATCTTTTTATTTTTCTATCATCCGGTCAGTTCACAAATATAATGAAAATAATCGGAAAAACCGCATTATCCTCTCCATTTTTAGAGGAAGAACAGGGCTACGCCGGTGATGCTCACAGCGAGGCCGATAATCTCCTTGAAACGAATGCGTTTCTTGTTGATGAGTACTTCCGGGAGGATGATGATAACAGGGGTAAGCGCCATCAGTGTTGATGCTACGCCGGCATTGGCGTAACGGACAGCCATGAGCGAGAGAGATACTCCCAGAACGGGGCCGAACAGTGTTATGATGGAGGCATACTTCATTGTGGTGGAGTCCTTGACGGCGCTCCTGAGCTTGCCGAAGTCCTTCTGCAGGCCAAGGATAAGGAGGAATCCAAGCCCGCCGATGATTGCCCTCATCATAGTCGAGGCAAACGGCAGCATCCCTGCCATGGCCTGCGGGGCGTCCGCGGGAATTGCATCGGCATAATGCTGCATGCCAATCTTACTGAGCACCAGGCCCACGCCCTGACCTACTCCGGCGCCTATTCCAAGGAGGACGCCTTTGAGCGGCAGGTCCAGTTTGAAATGCTTCCCAGAATCCCGGCTCAGAATGGAAATGCCTATACCGCAGAGGGTTATAGCCATGGCAATTATGGACTTCCAGCCAAGGGTTTCCCCCAGCATCACCCATCCGGCAATTGCGGCCATGGGCGGGGCCAGGGTCATCATAAGCTGCCCGAATCTTGGGCCGATGGAAAGGTAGCAGTTGAAAAGGCACCAGTCGCCGAACACATAGCCAACCAGAGCCGACAGACCCAGCCAGAGCCAGGTGTCCTTATCGGCATAAACAGGGTAGGGGTGCCCTATGGAAATCCAAAGTATTATCGCAAGGAAGAACGTGGCCAGCACCAGCCTCAGGACATTGGTCACCATGGCCCCCACCCTGCGGCTTGCTTTGTCCGCAAACCACGCGGTGAGTGTCCAGGACACGGCTACGCCAAGCGATATTATCTCTCCAAGGTGATTCAACTGATACTAAATGCAGCTTACCACTTTTCGTAGTGGATGTTGTCCGGCTTCCACTTGTCTTTGGGCTTGTCGTTCCCGGCGGGGTAGCCCACGGGGACGATGCAGTAGGGCTTCACGTTGTCCGGAAGGCCCAGGGCTTCGATGGTGGGGTTCATACGTTCGTCGTACGGATAGCAGGCCGTCCACACGGCGCCAAGGCCTAAGGCTTCCACGGCCAGGAGGAGGTTCTCCGTGGCGGCGGCGCAGTCCGCCGTCCAGTTGTTGTTGGTGCCGCCAAGTTTGTTGGTGGTTTTTCCGCACACCACAATTACCACAGGGGCCTTTGCAATCATCTTGTTGAAGCCGATTGCCAGCTTGTCCTTGGTGGCCTGTTCCCTGACAACCACAAAGCGCCAGGGCTGTGCATTCATTCCGGACGGCGCCGCCATAGCGGCCTTGAGGATAGTTTCCACCTGCTCCTGTGAAACAGGCTGGTCCGTGTATGAACGTACGCTCTTGCGCTCAAAAATGTTGTCCAGCGCGCCCTGGTTGCGCTCCTGGCCCAATGC
>CAMJJZ010000114.1 GCA_946406275.1 uncultured Bacteroidales bacterium
GCATACATCGTCACGGCCCGTCATCCCAAGCTGTCCTCTTTGAATGCTGCGGCGGAGAGCACAATGACGCTCCCGGATGCCAGGAAGGGCATTGTAACGGGTGCTGCCAAGTTTGTTTACGCCCTGCCCGAGGGGACTCCTTTGAGGCCTGGTATGCAGCCCCGCGACGTCTGGTACGTAGGCGGCATCACGGACGAAAACGCTCGCGAGGTCACCGTCTCCCTGGACTTCCTCCAGCCCGGTTTGGTGTACGAAGCCACCATCTATGCGGACGCCCCTGATGCGGACTTCGAGACCAATCCGCAGGCATATACCATCACTAAGAAGGACGTAACCTGCAAAGACTCTTTGGATCTCTGGATGGCCCGCTCCGGCGGCTTCGCCGTGTCCCTGCGGGAGAAGAAGTAGTCCCGGCCCGCGCTATCCGTGCGGCTGCATGAGACTTTTTGCCGCCTCGACAGAAAAACGCTGTTTTGCACGTTCTGGCTGTCAAGGCGGCAACGTTTTTGGCGTTTTTGCCCGTTTTGGCTGCCACCTCGACGAAAAATCGCTGTTTTAAGAGTTATAACTGTCAAGGCGGCAAAGGGTGGCTTTCTTGCGAAAAATGAGTATCTTTGTATTCAATGTCTTCCAAGGAGTACATAGAGATTCGCGGGGCGCGGGCGAACAACCTGCAGGGGATAGACGTGGACATTCCCCGCGGGGAGTTTGTGGTGGTGACAGGGCTCAGCGGTTCTGGAAAGAGTTCGCTGGCCTTCGACACCATTTATGCGGAGGGCCAGAGGCGGTATATGGACACGCTGTCTACGTATGCCAAGCACTTTATGGGCATACTGGAAAAGCCTGAAGTGGAAGAGATTAAGGGCCTTAGTCCAATCATTGCAATTGAGCAGAAGACCACGGGCAACAACCCTAGAAGCACCGTTGGAACCATTACGGAAATCTATGACTTCCTTCGTCTGCTGTACGCCAAGGGTTCGCGTGCTTACTCCCCTGAAACCGGCAAGGAGATGGTCCGCTACACTGACGAGCAGATAGTGGACCTCATAATGACCCGCTACAACGGCCGCAAGTGCTATCTTCTGGCGCCGCTTGTAAGAGGCCGTAAAGGACACTACAGGGAGCTGTTCGACCAGCTCCGCCGCCGCGGCTACACGGAGGTGCGCATAGACGGGGAAATACTTGAGCTGCAGGGCGTGGAGGCGCTTGACCGCTACAAGGTCCACTTCATAGAACTGGTGGTGGACCGCCTCAAACCAGAGGCCGGAGACGACCGCCGCATCAGGGACTCCGTGGGCCGGGCAATAGGCATTGGAAAGGGCTCCGTGGCCGTTCTGGACATAGAGGACGGAAAGATAGCGCATTTCTCCAAGCACTTGGTAGACCCGGAGAGCGGGCTGTCCCTGCAGGAACCGCAGCCGCACAGTTTCTCCTTCAACTCACCGCAGGGCTACTGCCCCCACTGCAAGGGCCTTGGAACCATTGTGGACGTGGACATCGACACCATTATTCCGGACAGGAACGTGAGCGTGGCGGACGGCGGAATCGTCCCTCTTGGAAGGGTGCGGGAGAACCGGAAGTTCGATATTATCCGCTCCATTGCCAGGCAGTACAATTTCAGTCTGTACGATCCCATCGGCGCCTTGCCGGACGAGGTTGTTTCGCTTCTGGTTTACGGCTCGGAGGACCTTTTCCGCGTTGGGGAAGGCAACATGAGCGAGATGGAGAGCTGGGGCGGAGTCATCGACAATATTGAAGATACCATCACCTGTCCCGTGTGTAACGGCACCAGGCTGCGGCCGGAGGCACTGTTCTTCCGCGTGGACGGGAAGACGATTAGCGAGGTCTGCGCCATGGAGATGTCCGAGCTTCGTGAGTGGCTGGACAAGATTCCAGAAGGATTCAATGAGAGGGAGAAGAACGTGTCCAGGGATATTCTGAAGGAGCTTCGCGAGAGGGTGCAGTTCATGTTGGACGTTGGCTTGGATTATCTGTCGCTTGACCGTCCTACCGGTTCACTTTCCGGCGGAGAGTCCCAGCGCATACGCCTTGCAACTCAGATTGGTTCCAAGCTGGTGAACGTGCTGTACATCCTGGACGAGCCTTCAATAGGCCTGCACCAGAAGGACAACCGCAAACTGATTGCATCTTTGAAGGCGCTGCGTGACGAGGGTAATTCCGTGATGGTTGTGGAGCACGATGCAGAGACTATGTTCAGCGCGGACTGGCTTGTGGACGTTGGCCCGGGAGCCGGAGAAAACGGTGGCAAAATATGCCTCAGCGCACCTCTGAATGCACTTCTGGGCAAAGAGCCGATGCCCGCCGAGCACACGGTAACCGGAGAGTCCATTACCTTGGATTACCTGAAGGGTCTCAAGAGTATCCCCGTGCCTTCCAAGCGCCGCAAGGGCAACGGCCTGTTCCTTACGCTGAAAGGCGCCACCGGCAACAATCTCAAGAACATTGACGTATCCTTCCCGCTTGGCTGCTTCATAGGCGTGGCTGGTCTCAGCGGCAGCGGCAAGAGCTCGCTGGTTAACGAGACCCTGATGCCAGTCCTAAAGCAGAAGTTCTACCGCAGCAAGGAGAAGCCCCTGCCATATGTGTCTGTTGAAGGCATTGAGAACATAGACAAGCTCATTGAGATAGACCAGAGCCCCATAGGCCGTACTCCGCGTTCCAATCCAGCAACGTTCACAGCCGTATTCACGGATATACGCACTTTGTTCGAGGAGACTCAGGACGCAAAGGTGCGTGGTTTCAATGCCGGAAAGTTCTCTTTCAACGTTCCCGGCGGCCGATGCGAGGAGTGCAAAGGCGCCGGCATAAAGGTCATCGAGATGAACTTCCTGCCGTCCGTGCACGTTCCTTGCGAGGTCTGCGGAGGCACGCGCTACCGTGAGGACGTCCTTACGGTCAAGTACAAGGGCAAGAACATCAATGACGTTCTGGAGATGTCCATCTCCGAGGCCTATGAGTTCTTCAAGCCCATCCCCAAGATTGCCGCAAAGCTGAAGGCTCTGGTAGATGTGGGTCTTGGATACGTACGGCTTGGCCAGAGCGCCGTCACCCTCTCCGGCGGCGAGTCCCAGCGAATGAAACTTGCCGCGGAACTCTCCCGTCCTTCTACAGGCAAGACTCTCTATATCCTTGACGAGCCCACAACCGGCCTCCACTTCGATGACATCAAAGTGCTCCTTGCCGTGCTCCAGCGCCTTGTGGACGCCGGCAACACCGTAATCATCATCGAGCATAACCTGGACGTTCTCAAGAGCGTGGACTACATCTTTGATATGGGCCCTGAGGGCGGTCGCCGCGGTGGTCTCATCGTAGCGGAAGGCACTCCGGAAAAATTAGCCCGGAGCCGCAAAAGCGTCACCGGGCCATATCTCAAAGAGGTGCTGTAAGCTACACAGTTCCCCATTCGGCGCGGAGGCGGTCCATGAGGTGCATTATGTAGAGAATCTCTGCATGGGGCATCTGGGGAGGCTCCAGGAGGCTGGCGGCAATGGCGTCACGGCAGGCGCGGACCTGGTACTCGAAACCCGTAATCTGCTCCGGGAGAACTATCTCACGTTCTACAATGTGCCGTTTGCGGCATATGAGAAGCTTGGTGGGGTTAATCAAGTCATTGAACACCAGATAGCCGGTTGTGCCGGCTATCACGGCCTGGTTATCTCCCTGGCTCCAGCCGGAGCACTGGAGGGAAACCAGTGTGCCGTCGCT
>CAMJJZ010000115.1 GCA_946406275.1 uncultured Bacteroidales bacterium
AGGTTGAAGGAAACCTTCACGCGGTCTCCAACCTGGTACTTATCCAGTTCCTGAACCTTGTCCTGACCGAAGGCCAGCATACACACCTGGGAGGTAAAGTTGCCGTCCGGATACTCCAGCACGAACTCCTGTTTTGACCAGGAGCCGCGGGAACTCATCCCTGACTGCACGCCCAGTTTCTGGCGTATTGTGCCTTCAAGTTCCAGTGCCATTGCTTACTTCTTCTTGGCGGGTTTTGCAGGCTCTGCGGGAGCGGGCTCAACGTAAGGGTGAACCTCAAGGAGGTCAACGTCGAAGATAAGAGTGCTGTTGGCGCCGATGTTGCGGGGTCCGCGCTCGCCGTATGCGAGGTTTGCAGGGATCACCAGGGTGATCTTACCGCCTTCGCCCACGAGCTTCATGCCCTCGGTCCATCCGCGGATGACGCGGTTCAGAGGGAACTCAATGCCTTCGTTGGCGTCGAATTCCTTACCGTCGATGAGGGTACCGCGATAGTTGACCTTAACGGTGTCGCGGTCAGAGACGGCGTGGAGTTCGGAACCGGAATCCTGGATGAGGTAAACGATACCGGAAGCGGTGGAGTCTGCGCTGTTCTTCACGTAGAAGTCCTTGCGGAATGCATCACCTTTCTCCTTGTTAAGGGCGCCTTCATAAGCGGTGCGCTTCTGGAGGAAGCCGTTGATGATCATGTTCATCTGGGAAGGATCAATCTTGAACTGCTTCACGAACACGCTGTCCATGGGCTCGCCTTCCTTGGCCTTGAGGGCGTCTTTCATACCCTTCTGGACCTGGGCCATGTTGAGGTCGCCGAAACCGTTCTGGGTCATGACGAGACCGAAGTTAACACCCAGGAGATAGGAAGTGGTGTCTACCTCACCCTTGGAAGGGAGAAGGGAACGGACTTCCTTGGAACCCTCCACCTTGGAGGTTCCGCATGCCACCATCATGATTGCTGCAGATGCAATGGCGAAAAATTTGAGAGTCTTCATGTTAAGTATAACTTATTATAACGTTTGTTCAACTCGTACGCGCATTATGCGCATTCAGGGTGCAAAGATAGTGATAATTTTTAAGAAATCAGTTTTTTTTCAATCATTTGGATTTGAGCTTTTTTTTTGCTAAATTGTGCCATAATCACAGTAGCTTATGTCCGTTTCATCGTCTGCCATCCACGAAAAACTGAAGACATTCTTCGGCTACGATGCCTTCAAGGGAGACCAGGAAGATGTTATCAAACACCTGGTAGATGGCGGCAACGCCTTCGTCCTGATGCCCACAGGAGGCGGTAAATCCCTGTGCTATCAGCTCCCGGCCCTTCTCATGGAAGGCACCGCTATTGTGATTTCTCCGCTCATCGCCCTCATGAAAAACCAGGTGGACGCCATCCGCGGCTTCGTTTCCGGAGACGTAGGCATCGCCCACTTCCTGAACTCGTCCCTGAGCCGCATCCAGATTGGGGAAGTGCGTCAGGATCTCATAAGCGGAGTCACCAAACTGCTGTACGTTGCGCCGGAATCCCTCACCAAGGAGGAGAACATCCAGCTGCTCAAGGAGATAAAGATATCGTTCTACGCCGTTGATGAGGCCCACTGCATATCCGAGTGGGGACACGATTTCCGTCCGGAATACCGCAAGATCCGCTCAATTGTGGACGAAATCCAGCCGGCCCCTATCATCGCCCTCACCGCCACGGCAACGCCCAAGGTCCAGTCCGATATCCTCAAGAACCTCCGCATCCAGGACGCCACCATATTTCGCAGCTCCTTCAATCGTCCCAACCTGTACTACGAGGTCAGGGACAAGGTGGAGCCGGAAAAGGACATAATCCGCTTCATCCGCCAGAATCCCGGCAAGAGCGGCATCATCTACTGCCTCAGCCGCAAGAAGGTGGAGGAACTGGCCCAGGTGCTGGCTATCAACGGCATCAAGGCCCTTCCGTACCACGCAGGCCTGGACGCCAAGACCCGCGCGGAGAACCAGGACAAGTTCCTGATGGAAGAAATCGATGTCATAGTGGCCACCATCGCATTCGGCATGGGTATTGACAAGCAGAATGTCCGCTTTGTGATTCATTACGACATTCCAAAGAGCATAGAGGGCTACTACCAGGAAACCGGCCGCGCCGGCCGTGACGGCCAGGAAGGCATCTGCATAACGTACTACAGCTACAAAGACATCCAGAAGCTGGAAAAGTTCATGCAGGGAAAGCCCGTAAGCGAGCAGGAAATAGGCAAGCAGCTCCTGAACGAGACCGTCGCCTACGCAGAGTCCAGCCAGTGCCGCCGCAAGCTCCTCCTCAACTACTTCGGAGAAGACTATACGGAAGACAACTGCGGCGCCTGCGACAACTGCCTCCATCCCAAGGCCCGTTTCGACGGCCGGGAAGAGCTCTGCCTGGTGATAGAACTCATAGACACCCTCAAGGAGCACTTCAAGCTGGAGCACCTTGCAAACATCCTTGCAGGCGTCTCCAACGCCATGATAAAGTCCTACAAGCATGATGAGCTGGAGCTCTTCGGCGCCGGCAAGGAACACGACACCAAGTTCTGGGCGGCCGTTATTCACCAGGGCCTCATCATGCACTACCTGGACAAGGACATAGAGAATTACGGCCTCATCACCGCCACGGACCAGGGCCTTGAGTTCTACCTAAAGCCCCACGAGGTCATGCTGGTAGAGGATCGCACCTTCTCAGAGGGAGTAGACGAGGACGATGAGGATCCCGTACCCATCGGCGGCGGCGGAGGCGGTGATGAAATGCTCCTCAAGATGCTCAAGGATCTCCGCAAGGACGTCTCCCGCAAGCTAAAGCTCCAGCCCTGGATGATATTCTCGGACCCTTCGCTGGAAGATATGACAATTGTCTATCCCCTCACCCTCAAGGAACTCAGCGAGAAGTGCCAGGGCGTTGGTGAGGGCAAGGCCAAAAAGTTTGGCCAGCCCTTCGTGGACCTCATTGCCAAATATGTGGAAGAGAATGAGATAGACCGTCCGGACGACTTTGTGGTCAAATCCGTCGCCTCCAAGTCCGGCAACAAGGTCTACATCATCCAGTCCATAGACCGCAAGCTCTCCCTGGACGATATCGCCGCCTCCAAGGGCCTCACCATGGACGAACTCCTCACGGAGATTGAAGGCATCGTAGCCACCGGCACCAGAGTCAATCTCAATTACTACATAGAAGAAGAGCTGGACCCGGAAGTAGTTCAGGAAATCTACGACTGGTTCAAGGAAGAGGCCACCTCGGATTCCCTCCAGGAAGCCCGTGACGCCCTTTCAGAAGACTACGAAGACCTCGAAATCCGCCTCGTCCGCATCAAATTCCTCTGCGAGGTGGTGAATTAGAGATACACCAACTGGGAAAGGTTTTCCGGAGAAAACAGCTTTGCGGCCATGGACTGGAGGTCTGTGGCCGTTATTGATTCTATGGCCTTGCGGGTCTCCTCGGGTGACATGACGTTGCCCCAGGCGAGCATGCTCTTTCCCATGGAGAGGCACTGGGCTTCACCGGATTCCGAGCCAATGGCCAGCTGGCCAAGGAGCTGCTTGCGAAAGGCCTTGAGACGGGAGTCGGATAGGGGAGTCTCGCGTAAACGCTTCAGGATGCGTTCAATGGCCGTCTGGCACTTTTCAAGGTTGGGCCTGTCGCAGCCAAAGGAAATGGCCACTATGCCCGTATCCTTATATTGAG
>CAMJJZ010000116.1 GCA_946406275.1 uncultured Bacteroidales bacterium
TTTTTTTTGTGGGCGATGGCAGATTCGAACTGTCGACCCCCTGCTTGTAAGGCAGGTGCTCTAAACCAACTGAGCTAATCGCCCGATGAATTCGGGACTGCAAAGGTAGAAAGAAATATTTAAATACCAAAATAATTTGTATATTTGCAGACTAATATAATTAATTGAAACACTATGAAACGTCTTGTGATATCCCTGGTGGCCGTTTTTGGTGCTCTTGTAGCGGCACACGGACAGTCTGTCTGCGTGGTTCTCAATGGGGAGGTTCCACTTGAGGCGGCGGGCGTGCTGGTCCAGCGCGTGACGCAGATCCTTGAAGGCGGAGAATTCACCGTGACTGAAGATGCCAAGGATACCGTATGGGTTAACACAAACGTAGTAGAGCACATGACCACCCCCGGCTCCATAAGGCAAAGCGTGGTTGTCCTGGACATAGTAACCGCATATGGTGAAATAGAAGAAACCTTCAACGTGAAGGGCGTCGGGAAGGACGATGAAGACGCCTGGCTGCGTGCCTGCAAGCAGGTTTTGCCCCGATCCAAACAAGCCCAGGAGTTTATCCAGAAGCTAAAACAGTAATCCCCATAAACACATGAAAAAACTAGTAACCGTATTTCTGGCTTTGGCTGCAGTTGCATGTGCGCCCAAGCCGGCAGGCAAATTTTTGCAGAACGATCCCAGAGTGGACGAGCTCATGAAGAAGATGACCCTGGACGAAAAAATAGGCCAGATGGTCCTCTTCACCTCAGACTGGTCAGTCACCGGCCCCTCCATGCGCCAGGGATATCTTGACGATATCCGTGCCGGCCGCTGCGGCAATCTTCTCAACGCCTACACCGCCGACTTCACCCGTGAAGTCCAGCGCATTGCTGTGGAGGAAAGCCGACTGGGAATTCCCATCCTGTTCGGTTACGACGTTATTCATGGTTTCCGCACGATTTTCCCCATCAACCTGGGCATGAGCGCCTCCTGGGATATCCAGGCCATTGAAAAGAGCGCCCAGATTGCTGCCGAGGAAGCCGCGGCCGCAGGTCTCCAGTGGACCTATAGTCCCATGTGCGACATCTCCGTGGAACCCCGCTGGGGACGCATCAGCGAGGGCTCCGGAGAAGATCCTTACCTTGGCAGCCTCATCGCTGCGGCAATGGTGCGCGGCTACCAGGGCGATGACCTGGCGGCAGACAACACCCTTCTGGCATGCGTGAAGCACTTTGCCGCTTACGGCGCCCCCCAGGCCGGCCGCGACTACAATACGGTTGATATGAGCGAGCGCTGGCTTCGCGAGTTCTACCTCCCGCCTTACAAGGCCGCTGTTGACGCCGGTGCCCTTAGCGTAATGGCGTCGTTCAACGAGCTTGACGGCGTTCCCGCCCATGCCAACAAGCACCTCATGCAGGACATCCTCCGCGACGAGTGGGGCTTCGAAGGCTTCATCGTCACTGACTATACCGGAATAAACGAGATGGTCTGCCACGGTTACGCTGCCGATGAAGCAGATGCCGGTGTCCTCTCCGTAAACGCCGGCGTGGACATGGACATGATGAGCGCATCGTTCATGAACTACCTCAAGGATAAGGTGGAAAAAGGAGAAGTCTCCCGGAAGACCGTGGACGACGCTTGCCGCCGCATCCTGAACCTCAAGGCCGCCCTTGGTCTTTTGGACGATCCCTATAAATACTGCGACCCTCAGCGTGAGAAGGACCGTACCCTCACCCCGGAGAACAAGGCCTTCGCCCGCAGCTTCGCCGCAGAGACCATGGTGCTCCTGAAGAACAACGGTATCCTCCCTCTCAAGAAAGGTGAGAAGGTAGCCGTATTTGGCCCCCTGGCGGATTCAAAGGACGATCTGCTTGGCTCCTGGCGCGGCGCCGGCGAGGTACAGTCCGTGCCCGCAAGCGTACTTGACGCCATAAAGGAAGTCACTCCCGTGGTGGCCAATGCCGCAAAGGTGGTCCTGGTGATAGGGGAGCCCTGGAGCTGGACCGGAGAGGCTGCATCCCGCAGCAGTATCCGCATCCCGGAAGACCAGGTTGCCCTCCTGAAGCAGCTCAAGAAGCAAGGCAAGCAGGTGGCGGTGGTGCTCATGAACGGCCGTCCGCTTGACCTCAGCGAGGAAAGCGAGCTTGCCGATGCCATCCTTGAGGCCTGGTACCCCGGCACCATGGGCGGATACGCCGTTGCCGATGTCCTCTTCGGCGATGTCAACCCCTGCGGCAAGCTTTCAGTCACCTTCCCGCGCAACCTTGGCCAGGTGCCCATCTACCATTACGCCAAGAACACCGGCCGCCCGTACATCCACCCGGACGCCAAGTACGAGTCCCGTTACCTGGACGTTCCCAACGAGCCCCTGTACGCCTTCGGCCACGGCCTGAGCTATACTACGTTTGAGTATTCGGACATCACGCTTGAGGCTGGAGATTCCCGGGACAAGCCCGAGAATGACGTGTGTTTTAAGGGCAATGAGGAACTCACAGCCCGTGTTACCGTTACCAACACCGGAGACCGTGAGGGAACTGAGGTGGTTCAGATGTATATCCGTGACCTGGTTGGAAGCGTGACGCGTCCGGTGAAGCAGCTCAAGGGTTTCGAGCGCATTACGCTCAAACCTGGAGAGTCCAAGGAGGTGGTTTTCACCATCTGCAAGGAAACGCTTTCCTTCTACAGGCAGGATATGACCTGGGGGCCGGAAAGCGGCGACTTCAATATTTTCATCGGCGGTGCATCAGATTGCACAAAAAATGCATCTTTTAAGTATGAGATTTAAGTATCTGCTACTAACCACAGCGGTCCTTTGCCTCGCGTGTACGCGTAAACCCTCTGACGATGAGCTCCTTGACATTGTCGAGAGGGCAACCATCGGCTATTTCACGGACTTCGCGGACCCCGCAACCGGCCTTGCCCGGGAGCGCAATAATGACCAGAACGGCAATATCGTCACCATAGGCGGTTCCGGTTTTGGCATGATGGCGGTGATCGCCGGAGCGGAGCGCGGATACTATTCCCGTGAAGAGGGTGTAGAGAGAATCGGCAAAATGGTGGAATCCCTGGAGAAACTGGAACGCTTCCACGGAGCCTGGGCCCACTGGTACGATGCAGATTCCATGCAGCCCTTCTCCTTCTCCAAATACGATGACGGCGGAGACCTTGTAGAGACAGCCTTTATGGTCCAGGGCCTCATCGCCGCCCGCGAATGGCTGGAAAAGGACAACTTCCCCCTGGCAGAGCGCTGCCACGACCTCTGGCTTGGAGTGGAATGGAACTGGTACACCCAGGGCACAGATTCCCTGTACTGGCACTGGTCCAAGAACTACGGCTTCAAGATGAACCACCGCATAAAGGGCTATGACGAGACCATGATCACGTACGTCCTGGCGGCATCGTCCCCATCGTTCCCCATAACAAAGGAATGCTACGAGGCCTCTTATAAGACATCGCCCTACTATTATAACGGCAAAGAGTATTACGGCATTGCCCTGCCCCTGGGAATGGAGCTTGGCGGGCCGCTTTTCTTCTGCCACTATTCCTGGCTGGGGCTTGATCCCCGCAGCCTCTGCGATGGCTACACCAATTACTTCGAGCGCAACAAGGCCCATACGCTTATCCACAGGGCCTATGCCATAGACAATCCCAAGGGCCACAAGGG
>CAMJJZ010000117.1 GCA_946406275.1 uncultured Bacteroidales bacterium
ACGTGGCCCTTGGCCCAGATGCGGTTCACTTCGCTCTTGAGGGTGCCGTAGAAGCGGTCCGGATACACTTCCTCATGCTCTACGAACTTATCGTCCGCCACCAGGGCGCGGAAGACATCGGCAGTGTAGAAAAGATACTCCACGCCGTCTACCTCCGTTCCGCGCGGAGGACGGGACGTTGCCGACACGGAAAACTCCACCTCCGGATGAAGACCAAGGATATGATTCACAATTGTGCTCTTTCCGCTTCCGGAAGGCGCCGAGAAAATAAGTACTTTACCGTTCATAGTGTTGCAAATATAGCAAAATTCTGCCTATATTTACTGAAAATATCAAGTATATGAAACGTATTATCGCAATCATCGCAGCCCTTACGCTGGCTGTGGCCGCATTCGGCCAGGAGGAGGCAAGGCTTCTCCGCTTTCCCGCCACAAACGGCACTGACATAGTGTTCAGCTATGCCGGAGACCTCTGGACGGTGCCCGTACAGGGCGGCGAGGCACATCGTCTCACATCCCACATTGGCTTCGAGGCCTTCGCCAAGTTCTCCCCGGACGGCAAAACCATAGCCTTCACCGGAGAATACGACGGCAACCGAGAGGTATACCTCATTCCCGCAAAGGGCGGAGAGCCGGAGCGCCTCACATATACCGCCACCAACCCCAGGGACGATATGGGAGACCGCATGGGCCCCAACAACATTGTAATGGCATGGGCCAAGGACGGCATCTACTTCCGCAACCGCACGGAAGACGGCTTTGCCGGCAAGCTCTGGAAGGTTTCCCCGGAAGGCGGAATGCCGGAAATGCTGCCTCTGCCGGAAGGCGGCTGGCTTTCCTGGAGCCCGGACGGCAAAAAGATGGCCTACAACCGCGTGATGCGCGAATTCCGCACCTGGAAATACTACCGCGGCGGCATGGCGGACGACGTCTGGATCTGGGACCCCAAGGCAAAGACCGTAAAGAATATCACGGACAACATAGCCCAGGACATCTTCCCCATGTGGATAGGGGACGATATCTTCTACGCCAGCGACAGGGACATGATAATGAACCTCTTCTGCTACAACGTCAAGACCGGCGCCACCACCAAGGTCACGGATTTCAAGGAGTACGATGTAAAGTTCCCCTCCACGGACGGCAAGACCATCGTCTTTGAAAACGGCGGCTGGATTTACCGCTACAACCCGGCCACCAAGGAATGCAAGAAGGTTCCCGTAACCCTTGCTTCGGACGCCGTTTACGGCCGCCCGGAGAGGAGGGACATAAGCGGCAAGCTCACCGCCGCCAGCCTTGCCCCGGACGGCTCCAGGGTAATCGTCACCGCCCGCGGAGAGGTCTTTGACGTGCCCGTGGGCAAGGGCGTAACCCGCAATCTCACCCGCAGTTCCAACTCTAACGACCGCGCCGCCGCCTGGAGCCCGGACGGCAAGTCCGTAGTATGGATTGGCGATGCCACCGGAGAGACGGAACTCTATCTGTACGATGTTGCCAAAGGCAGCGTAAAGCAGCTCACAAGCGGCTCTGACACCTATATCCGCCGCGTTCAGTGGGCCCCGGACAGCAAGCACATCTACTACACGGACCGCAAGAACCGCTTCGTGGAAGTTGACCCCGCTTCCGGCAGCCGTAAAACAATCATGGAGAATCCCGCCGGAGAGTTCTACTTTGTAGCCATCTCCCCGGACAGCAAGTGGATTTCATACACCAAGGATGCTGAGAACGAGATGTCCATAGTCTACCTCCGCAGCCTCACGGACGGCAAGGAATACGCCGTTACGGACCGCTGGTACAACAGCGGCAGCCCCACCTTCTCTACGGACGGCAAGTACCTCATCTTCACGTCGGACCGCGACATGAATCCCCAGTACAGCCGCATAGAATGGAACTATTCCTTCACGGACATGAGCGGCGTGTACATGGCCATGCTGGCCAAGGACACCCCGTCGCCCCTCATCGCCCAGGATCCTACCGTAAAGCCGTCGGAAGACAAGCCTGCAGTTGACACTGCAAAGAAGGATGACAAGAAGAACGGCAAGAAGCCTGACGCCAAACCGGAAGACAAGCCCAAGGAGAAGCCGGTCACCAAAGTGGACCCGGACGGCATAGCAGACCGCATTGTGAAGCTTCCCGTCAAGGGCCGTAACTTCTACTGCGACGGCAAGAGCCTCTGGTACGGCGGCCGCGGCGGCACCCGCGTGTTCACCTTCGAAAGCGGAGAGGACGAGTCCTGCGCGGACGGCATGATGGACGTCACCCCCGGCGCCTCCAAGGCCCTCCTCCGCAAGGGCGGGGACCTCTACGCCGTGAAAATCGGCCCCAAGATGGACGCAAGGCCTAAAGACAAGATTGAGCTGAACCTTGTAACTACCGTCAATTACCAGGAAGAATGGGCCCAGCTCTTTGACGAAGTCTGGCGCGCCTTCCGTGACGGCTACTACCTTGAGAATATGCACGGCCGTGACTGGAAGGCCATAAAGGAAAAATATGCCCAGATGCTTCCATACGCCCGTACGCGCCTGGACGTGAACTATCTTATAGGTGAAATGATAGGCGAGCTTGGCACCGGCCACTGCTACGTGACTCCCGGAGAGTATCCCAAGCCTCAGCGCGTGGACATGGGCCTTCTTGGTGCACAGTTCTCCAAGGTCAAGGGCGGCTTCCGCATAGACCATATAATGGAGGGCGCAACCTATCGTCCTGAACTCCGCTCTCCCTTCGAGGAACCCGGCCTGGGCGTGAAGGAAGGCGACGTAATCACCGCCATCGACGGCATCTCCCTGGACGATGTAGACAACATCTACAAGCTCCTGGTGGGCAAGGCGGAAGTCCTCACGGAACTCACCATAGGTGGCAAGAAAGTGGTTGTAAAGCCCATTGCCGATGAAGGCCCGCTGGAGCATTTTGCCTGGGTGCAGAACAACATCCGCACGGTAGAGAAGCTCTCCGGCGGCAAGGTTGGCTACATCTACATCCCGGACATGGGACCGGAAGGCCTCCGTGAATGGGCCCGCTACTACTATCCCCAGTTGGACAAGGAAGCCCTCATAATTGACGACCGCGCCAACGGCGGCGGAAACATATCGCCCATGATCATAGAGCGCCTGCTCCGCAAGGCGTACCGCCTCACCATGTACCGCGGCTCTTCCCGCACCGGAACCGTCCCTGAAGGCACCCACACCGGCCCCAAGGTGCTCCTCATAAACAAGTACTCCGCATCCGACGGAGACCTGTTCCCCTGGAGCTTCAAGGCCAACAACCTGGGAACTGTGATAGGCACCCGCACCTGGGGCGGCATTGTGGGCATCAGCGGCCCGCTGCCGTACGTAGACGGCACTGACGTCCGCGTCCCGTTCTTCACCAACTACGACGCCGCCACCGGCCAGTGGATTGTGGAGAACCACGGCGTGGATCCGGACATTCTCTTGGACAACGACCCCGTGAAGGAGTTCGAAGGCACAGACCAGCAACTTGAAAAGGCCGTCCAGGTTGCCCTGGAGCAGCTCAAGGACCGCAAACCTCTGCCCGGCGTACCCGCCCCCAGAACCTTCAAGGATCTGGGATTACCGGAAGACTTTTAATTCTCAATTAAAATCTTTTAATATTCGCTGGTTTTTCGTATATTTGCATGATT
>CAMJJZ010000118.1 GCA_946406275.1 uncultured Bacteroidales bacterium
CTTGACCTCGTCATTGGCAAGGACCGTTCCCAGGGCCGGGCACCAGTTCACGGTGCTTTCTCCCTGGTAAGCAATGCGGTAGCGCATGAGGGTATCGGCCCTCTCTTTCTCTGAGAACGCCTTCCACTCATCGGCAGTGAATGCGGGGCCGTCACTGCAGGCAGCGTTGACGGCGGCGCTTCCGCCCTTTTCAAAGGCGGCAACCAGCTCCTCTATGGGACATGCTTTCTCCAGGTCCTTGTTGTACCAGGAGCCGAACATCTTGAGGAAAGCCCACTGGGTCCAGTGGTAGTAGTCAGGGTCGCAGGTGCGGAAGCTGCGGTCCCAGTCGAAGGAGAAGCCTATGCGGTCCAGCTGGCTGCGGTAGCGGGCCACGTTGTCGTGCGTGGTCTTTTCCGGATGCTGGCCGGTCTGGATGGCGTACTGCTCGGCCGGAAGGCCAAAGGCGTCGTACCCCATGGGGTGAAGCACGTTGAAGCCCTTGAGCCTCTTGTAGCGTGCAAAAATGTCGCTGGCAATATATCCCAGCGGATGTCCCACATGAAGTCCCGCACCGGAGGGGTAAGGGAACATGTCCAACACATAGTATTTAGGCTTGTCGGAGCTGTTCTCTGCCTTGTACGTCTTGTTCTTGGCCCAGTACTCCTGCCACTTCTTCTCAATCTCTAAGAAATTGTAATCCATTATAATGTTTTACCGTTAATACCAAATTTGCCCTTACTCTTCTCCAGCCTGAAATCCACCGCCGCCGTCATAAGCACCTTCACCTTCTTCCCCGCCATGCGTCCTGGCCTCCAGCGGGGGCTGGCGCTTATAACGCGGACCGCTTCATCGTCAAGAGAAGTGTGTATGCCTCGCGTTACCTTAACGTCCGTAACGTTACCTTTCTCGTCTATCACGAAACTCACCAGTACCCTGCCCTGGATGCCGTTGTCCGCCGCGTACTTGGGGTACTTCAGATACTGGTACACCCACTTTTCCATGAAGGTGGACGGATCCTGGGAGTTCAGGAACATGGGCTTGAAGTCCACGTCCCCGAAGGCGTAGGTGCCAACCGGGACCTCTTCCTTCACGGAGGAGTTGCGGAACATGGGCTTCTGGCCGTTACAAAGGCGCTGGGCATAGCTGAAAACGTATTCCAGCTCCTTCTCCATGCCCTCGTAATTGATGATATCCCAGCTGTCCCGGCCTGTGCCGTGCTCAGGATATCGGCCCGTAGTGAAGAGGACGGAAGGGATCTCCTTGGTGTAGAAGGCCCTGTGGTCTCCGGTATACGGTTCCACGCCAGTAAGCTGCGCCTGCACCGGGAGAAGCTCTCCCTGGAGGGTTTTGACTATGGAGTTGAGGTCCTCGTTGGACGATGTGAAGGCGTAGAAGCCGTTCTCCCCAAGGCCCACCATGTCCAGATTGATCATGGCGTCTATGTTGTCCACGTCCTTGAAGGCCCGGTTAAGGAAATACCACGAGCCGGCCAGGGTTTTAGTGGAGGAACCGAAGCCCACGAACAATACGCTTCGGCGTATGAGGTTGCGGGCGTAGGACAGCTTTGCCGCCAGCTCCAGCATCATGGCCATGCCGGATGCGTTGCCGTTGGCGCCGTAATAGATGCGCCTGGCTGGTTCGCCGTCAAGCATATAGGTATCGGCCCCCAGGTTATCCATGCGGGCGCCGATGACTATGTATCTGTCGTTGAGGGATTTGTCCCAACCCTGAAGGAAGCCCACCACATTGCGGGAAGTAAGGGTGTCAGAACCCTCAGAAATACCGAAGGTCTGGGCCTGGAGCACGTCTATGCCGTATTCCTTAAGCTTTGCCTCCAGATAATCAGCCGCCATTTTCTCTCCCTCGCTGCCGGGTGCGCGACCCTCCATCTGGGCCGATGAAAGCATGGCCACGTGCTCCTTGAGGGCGCTCACCGTCTCCGAGTCTTCCAGGGACAGCAAGGGGTTCGCGAACTGCGCGTTCGCGGAGAAGGCGGCCAGAAGCGCCGCCGCTATGGCTGTTGCAAGCTTTCTCATTGATTCACCAGAATCCAGCCGTCGGTGGGGCAGAAACTCTTACCTTTGACGGTCTTCATGTTCTTGATGGTCTCTGCAATGCTGTTTGAAGGGCATACCGCCACGGCGTTGAGGCCGTTGCGGAAGTTGATGATCTTGGCGGTGAAGCCGGCATCGTCACACTGGGTTTTCTTGCGCAGGGCATTGGTAGGATCCCTGAATGCGCCAACCACAATGTAGTATTTGTACTCAAGGTTGGAAACGCCTATGCCGCCAAGGCTGGACGGAGTCATGACCGTGCCCTTTGACTGTGACAGGGAGTCCAGCAGATACTGTTCCGTGGCAAGGGAATCGGCAATCTGCTGCTGGATGCGCTTCATGGAATCCAGGCGCGCCTGATGGCGGGCCTCCTCCTGCTTTACGCGTTCCACACGGATGGCTTCAACCTCCTTTGCACTGGGGCGTCCTGCAATTTTTCTTACGAAATCGCAGCCGCTTATGACGATGGCGCTCAAGGCCAAAACAAGAACTAAAGACTTTTTCATGGTCCAATCCTCCTTAAACTGCAAAAATAATCATTTTTCACGAAAAATGAAGTATCTTTGCGCATATGAAGAAAACCATAAAGCTGGAAGGCATCACCCCCATTGAAATATATGGCGTAGGAAACAAGATTCTCATGGAGTTCTGCTCCTACTTCCCTCACCTCAAAGTCACCGCCCGCGGGGACGAACTCATCCTTGACGGCCGCGAAAGCGACATCGCAGAGTTCAACATCCGCTTTGCGGAACTCGTGGCCCTGAGGCACCGCAAGATGAACCTCACCGTGTATGACGTGGAAGACATCTTCGCCGGCGGCGGCGAGGACAAGTTCCGCCTTGCCGGAGACGGCGTAATAGTCTATGGCACAGATGGCAAGGCCATCCGCGCCCGCAACAAGACCCAGCAGGAACTGGTCAAAGCATATTTTGAGAACGATTTGGTGTTTGCCGTCGGCCCCGCCGGAACGGGCAAAACGTACACAGCAATTGCCCTTGCGGTGCGCGCACTCAAGAACCGCGAGATAAAGCGCATCATACTCACCCGCCCCGCCGTGGAAGCCGGAGAACGCCTGGGCTTCTTGCCCGGTGACCTCAAAGACAAGCTGGATCCCTATCTCCAACCCCTCTACGATGCCCTTTCAGACATGATTCCGTCAAAGAAACTGCAGGAGTTCATGGCGGACGGCACCATCCAGATTGCCCCCCTGGCATACATGAGAGGCCGCACCCTGGACAAAGCCTGCGTCATCCTTGACGAGGCCCAGAACACCAACCTCGGCCAGCTCAAGATGTTCCTCACCCGCATGGGCACCAGCGCCAAGTTCATCGTCACCGGTGACGCCACCCAGATAGACCTCCCCCGCCGCGAAGACTCCGGCCTTCTCGCCGGCATCAAACTCCTCCAGGGCATCAAAGGCATCACCACCATCTACTTCACCCCCGCAGACATTGTTCGACACCCGCTCGTAACAAAAATCGTCAACGCCTTCGACAAAAAAACTTCCGGCGATTAACCGGAAGTTTTTTTTTGACTAGAAGTTGAATTTTGTCATCATCAGCAG
>CAMJJZ010000119.1 GCA_946406275.1 uncultured Bacteroidales bacterium
TCAAAGTCCCTCAAACTGTACCTGTTCAGCTTCCGCTCCAACGGAGACTTCCACGAGGACTGCGTGAACACAATTATGAAGGATCTCGTGAAGCTCATGGATCCCAAGTACATTGAAGTAACAGGCTTTTTCACCCCCCGCGGAGGCATCTCCATCTACCCTTACGCCAACTACGGCCGTCCCGGCACAAAATGGGAAGAACTGGCCTGGAAGCGCTTGGCGGAACACGAATAAAGATACTCCCGGTCATCCGGGTGTGCAATAGAAATCAAAAGCTCTGCCCTTTCCTGCAGGGCTTTTCCGTATAAATTAACCGCACCATATTCCGTAACCACCCACTGGACATCGGCCCTGGGGGTCACTACGCCTGCGCCGGGCTTTAGGGTGGGCACTATCTTGGGAAGGCCTTTCGTAGTCCTGGAAGCCATTGCAATGATGGCCTTGCCGCCCTTGGAAAGCTTTGCCCCGCGCACGAAGTCCAGCTGGCCGCCGGTGCCGGAGTAGATGCGCTCCCCTATTGAATCCGCACAAACCTGGCCGGTAAGGTCAATCTCGATGGCGGAATTGACGGAAACCATGCCCGGATTTTGGGCGATGATGCGAGGATCGTTGGTGTAGGCGATTTCCTTCATGAGCACGGCGGGATTATGGTCGATGAAATCGTACACCTTCTGGGAACCCAGCAGGAACGACGCCACCACTTTCCCCTTGTCAATTGCCTTGCAGGCGCCGTCCATTACGCCGCTTTGGATAAGCTTGAGGGCGCCATCGCTGAACATTTCCGTATGGAGGCCAAGGTGCTTATGGTCCTTCAAGGCCGCGCAGATAGCGTTGGGCATGGCGCCTATACCCATCTGGAGGCAGGCGCCGTCCGGGATGAGCTCCGCGCAGTGGCGGCCTATGATAAGGTCCGTCTCCGACGGCTCCGCGTATTCTTTTGTTATTAAAGGACGATTGTCCCATACCAGCGCGGTGAAACGGTCCAGCGGAACGCTTTCCCCAAAGGAGAAAGGCACGTTGGGATTTACCACCGCTATGCGGTCACGGGCAACCTCCAGGGCCGCTATGGAGCAGTCTACGGACGTTCCAAGGGAAACCATCCCATCCACGGGCTCGCTCACCTGCACCATTGCCACGTTGCACGGAAGCGAACTGTTGCGGTACATGAGCTGGGTCTCGAAGAGGTTCACCGGAAGGTAATCGGCAAGGCCGGCCTGCACGTTTGCACGCACGTTGGGTCCCACAAAGAATCCCTGATCCAGGAAAGCTCCGCCTTCCGCATAGGGCGCGCTGCCCTCCGTGTGGAAGTGATGGAAATGGACGTCCCGGAGCTCCTCCTTGCGCCCGGCAAGCGCCTCCACAAGGGCAATTGGCACGCTGGCAATGCTGGAAAGGTGCACGTGGTCACCGCTCCTGACGCATTTCACCGCCTCCGCGGCCGATATATATGAGGGTTTATTCATAAGCAGGTGTAAATATACGTATTTTAACTCATATTTGACAATTTGTCAGTACTTCTTTGCAGGACCGCAATTTGCAGTAAAGTGGCCAAACAGACATATTATGGGTTATGGTAAATGGATAGGAGGCGTCCTTGGATGGGTCATACTGGGGCCCATAGGGGGCCTTATAGGTTATCTGGCCGGAAGGGCCTTTGACAATGCCGCTGACGTTATGGGTCAGCAGGCCGCTTCCGGCGGCACCGCAAGGCGTACTTATTCCGCCACGGAGCAGCGTAACAGCTTCATGGTGAGTCTTCTGGTCCTCTCCGCGGCCGTCATCAAGGCCGATGGAAGGACGCGCCAGGCAGAGATGGACTATGTCAAAGACTTCATCCGGAAGAACTTCGGTGAAGACTCCGTGCAGGAAGCCATGAGGCTTCTGCGCCAGATGCTGGAGAAGGACGTCAACATCTACGAGGTAGGTCCGCAGATCGCCACCTACATGAACTACTCCCAGCGCCTGCAGCTCTTCCACTACCTGGTCCAGATTGCCCTGGCCGACGGCGATTTCTCCAAGAGCGAAAAGTCCGTCCTGGAAGCCATCGGCACCACAATAGGCCTCACCGGCGCGGATGTATCGTCCGTAATATCAATGTTCTACAAGGACACCAATTCTGCCTACTCCGTCCTGGAAATCTCCCCTTCCGCCACTGACGATGAGGTCCGCACGGCCTACCGCCGCATGGCCATGAAGAACCATCCGGACAAGGTTGCAACCCTTGGCCCGGACGTCCAGAAAGCCGCCGCAGAGAAGTTCCGCCAGATCCAGGAAGCCTACGACGCCATCAAGAAAGAAAGAGGAATGAATTAAACCAGCGACAGCGCCACGTCCATCATCTGAGTAAAGGTCTTCTGACGCTCTTCCGAGGTAGTGACCTCGCCGGTGATGATGTGATCCGATATGGTCAGAATTCCAAGGGCGCGGGTACCTGCCCTGGCAGCGTTAAAGTAAAGCGCAGCCACTTCCATCTCCACTGCCAGCACGCCCATTGCCATCCAGCGCTCCGGGTGCGGGTTCTCACGGTAAAATACATCTGAAGACAGGACGTTACCCACTTTGTAGCGGTATCCCATCCTGTCGCATGAGTCCGCCGCGGCCCTCAGGAGCCCGAAGTCCGCAATGGGCGCGAAGACGCCGCCCAGCTCGTACTGGTCACCATAGTTGGAATCCGTGCAGGCGCCCTCTGCAATCACCAGGTCACCCACCTTGAGGTCACGTGTGTACGCACCGGCGCTACCCACGCGGATGATGGTCTTGACGCCATAGAAATGATACAGCTCGTATGTGTAAAGGCCTATGGAAGGCATTCCCATGCCATGGCCCATCATGCTCACGCGCTTTCCTTTGTACGTGCCCGTGTAACCGAGCATCCCGCGAACCTCGTTGAAGCAGACAGGATTCTCCAGGTAACGCTCCGCCATGAATTTTGCGCGCAGCGGATCTCCCGCCATGATTACGGTTTCGGCAATCTCGCCGTACTTTGCCCCAATGTGGGGCGTAGGTGTATGATTCTCTTGCATAGTGTCATTAATTGGTTGTCAGTGCAAATATACAAAAATTGGCCGAACCGCCTTGACAGAAAAGTGCCATTGTACTCAATCTGGTTGTCAAGGCGGCAAGTAAAACGGCAAATTACGCCAAAACTGCTACCGCCTTGACACAAAAACAAGTCCTGATGCATTGTAGGCGTCGAGGCGGCATATTTGCGGAAGGCGTGCTGCCTTTTTGTGGAAGGTTTGCCGTGTTTTTAAGGAAGGTTTGCTTTTTTGTGGCATACCTTCCGCATCAATTAGGCACCGCACACACTTCTGGCGCCAATCAACTGCGTAAGGTGTGTAGCAAATAATCCCACCTTCTGCAAAAGTACGTCCGACTTTCCGCGCGGCGGTCAAATGGCAGCAACGGTGCGCTGTCTTTTTGCAGGTGAGCCATAAAATGCTTATCTTAGCAGAAATCATTTCTGATATGCTGAAGTATATGTCCATTCTCTCCCTGCTTGGCCTGGTTGCCTGCGGAAACGGTTACAAGAACCTTACTGTTGACCAATTTGAAACTGAAACGGCAA
>CAMJJZ010000120.1 GCA_946406275.1 uncultured Bacteroidales bacterium
ATTGCCGTGTCCACGAAGTTCATCATGCTCTGCTGGAGGCGGTAGTTGGGCTTGAGGATACCCGGGGTGTCAGAATACACTATCTGGTAGTCCTCTCCGCTCACTATGCCCATGATGCGGTGGCGCGTGGTCTGGGCCTTGGCCGTCACTATTGAGAGCTTTTCGCCCACGAGGGCGTTCATCAGCGTGGATTTACCCACGTTGGGATTGCCTATGATATTTACGAAACCTGCCCTGTGTGCCATGCTATACGTATGCTCCCATCTTGAGGATGTTCACTTCGCCTTCCGTGAGGTAGCGCCAGTCGCTCTTCTTGAGGCCTTTCTTGGTGAGGCCCGCGAAATATACCCTGTCAAGAGCCTTCACTTCGTAGCCCAGGGATTCGAAGATGCGGCGGACGATGCGGTTCTTTCCGGAGTGGATCTCTATGCCAAGCTGGCGGTGGTCGTGGGCGTCGATGAATTCAAGCTCGTCGGCGGCGGCAACGCCGTCGCTGAGCTCCACGCCGGCCAGTACCTTTGCCTTGTCTTCCTCAGTGAGAGGAGCATCAAGGACAACCTGGTAGATCTTCTTCTTGTTGTAGGAAGGGTGGGTGAGGCGCTCTGCCATCTCTCCGTCGTTGGTGAACATGAGGACACCTGTGGTGTTCTTGTCCAGACGGCCCACGGGGAATACCCTGGTGGGGCAGCCCTTCAGCAGATCCATCACGGTCTTTTCCGCGTGGGGATCGCTGGCGGTGGTAACGTAGCCCTTGGGCTTGTTCATGAGGATGTACACCTTCTCTTCACCCTTGAGGCGCTCTCCGTTGAAGCGGATATCGTCCTTGAGGATATTGACCTTGGTGCCGAGCTCGGTCACTACCTGGCCGTTCACGGTGACAACGCCGCTCTGGATAAGGGTGTCAGCTTCCCTGCGGGAGCAGACGCCGGAGTTGGCGATGAACTTGTTGAGGCGGACAACTTCCTGGATTTCGGTCTTCACGTTGTCGTTGTCCGAATATTTGCTGCCGGACACCTGAGGCTTGCGGCTGAGCATTGCGCTCATGCCTTCGTCGGCCTTGGTGCGGGGTGCACTTTTCTTGAATGCGGGTTTTCCGTAGCCGCTCTTGCGTGCGGGTGCGGCGCCGTACGGCTTGCGGTCTCCGTAGGACTTGCGCTCGCCGTTAGGGGAGGATTTGTGTTCTCCGTAAGCCTTTTTCTCGCCATAGGCGGGGCGGCCGGAGGAGTAACTGCGGGAAGTGGAATAATCCACTTTCTCTGCCCTGCTGCTGTCAGAGGGCTTTCTGGTGATACGTTTTCTCGTACCTTTCTTAATGTCTTCCATAAGTTCTTTCTACGACATCACGTCGTTTTTTACTTGAGTTTGAATATATAGGTTATGGTGCCTGTTTGTAGGGCCGGGGCATCTGCGGCCATGTTGAAATGAGCCTTCATAGCCGCGTTGCGGGCGGCGTTCCAAAGGTTCTTGTCCGTGACGTTTGTGCCTTCCGCTCCCGGGATGGCTTCCGTCACGTTTCCGTACTGGTCCACCTTGATGGTGACCACCACGGTGCCTGCCATCTGGCTGGCGTATTCCGGCTTGGGAAGCGTTCCAAGCACGGTGCGGCCCTTTAGGTGGGCGTTTGCAGTGCCTTCCGTCTTGCCTTCCTTGGCGTTGCCGTCCGGCTGGCCGGCCTTGAAGCCTTCACCGGCTTCTGCGGCGCTATGCGGAGTGGTTGCGCTGTTGTCCTTCTTGCCCATTCCGGGGAACGATGCACGGGGGTCCAGCTCCGGCTCCTTGGGCGGCTCCGGGGTGGGGACTTCCACGTCTCCATGGGCGTCCGGCTTGGTTGCCGGAGTAACGTTGGGCGTGGTGTTCACGTGCGGGGATTCCGCCTTCTGGACAAGATCTACCTCCTTCTCCGGATCCACTTCCTCTGCTTGCGGCTGCTGGCCCACGGTGGTTTCCACGGGCTTTTGCGCCACGATGTCTTCCTCGAAGGAAATTACCAGCGGCGCCCTTTCCGGCGGCGGAGGGTCAAGATATGTGAACCCGCTGGTGAGGCACACCACCAGGGCCAGCGCATGGAGGGCCAGGGTGGCCAGGACTCCGGTCACCACTGACGTCTTTTCACGTTTCTCCCTTGTGCGCTGATACGGCTGCATTATTCAGGCTGTGTTGCAAGAATCACCTTATAGTGGTTCCTCTTGGCGATGTTCATGATCTGTACCACTTCTCCTACGGGAACGCTCTGGTCACTGTAGATGGAGAAGGTGGGGTCTTCTTCCTGGGAGAGGAGGCCGATGAGTTCGTCTTCCACCTCCGCGTAGGAAACGGGAGTTTCGCTTCCGTTCACGTGGTAGGTGTAGGAATCGTCCCCCCAGTCCTTGATGCTTACGCTCACGGTGGCCTTGGCGCTTACCTGTCCGGTGCTCTTGGGGAGCAGGAGCTTGAGGGCGTTGGGGTTGATGAGCGTAGAGGTCACAAGAAAGAAGATGAGCAGCAGGAACACGATGTCCGTCATACTGGACACCGAGAACGATGCGTCTACCTTTGTGTTTCTCTTAAGGGCCATAGTCTACTGCTTTTCTTCCTCTGTCTGGTTGTTGATGACGATGTCTATGAACTGGATGGTGGAGCTTTCCATCTTGTACACCAGGTCACTGATCTTGGAGGTGAGCCAGTTGTAGCCGAAGTATGCGATGATACCCACAATGAGGCCGCCCACGGTGGTGAGCATGGCGGTGTAGATACCGTCGCTGAGCAGGGTGATGTCAATGTTGTTTCCGGCCTTGGACATGTTGAAGAAGGCCTTCACCATACCCATCACGGTGCCCAGGAATCCGATCATGGGAGCGCCGCCGGCGATGGAAGCCAGTATGGGGAGACCCTTCTCAAGGCGTGCGACCTCAACGTTGCCAACGTTCTCGATGGCGCCCTGGATGTCGGAGATGGGGCGGTCCTTGCGGATGATGCCGGACTCTACCATGCGGGCCACGGGGTTATCGTACTTGGAGCAGAGGGTGAGGGCGCTTTTGATCTTGCCCTGCTGCATGTAGTCGCGGATGTCGTTGATGAAGTTGGAGTCTATCTTGGATGCGTGGTTGATGAGCCACCATTTGCGGCCGATGAGATAGATTGCCAGGATGCTCAGGGCCAGGAGAACCCACATGAGGGGGCCGCCCATGGTGAACATGGAGAAGAGGCTTTCGTTCATCTGGGTGGGCTGAACGGGAGCGGGTGCCGGAGTTGCGGCAACGGTTTCGGCTGCGCTCTGGATGGCCTCTGCCAGGGTGTCTGCTTGAAGGAGATTGAAGATCATATCTTGTTTAATTTTGATTATTCAATAAGGCTTGACATGGACATAGTCCATATCAAACCGCAAATTTACGCATTTTTCCCAAATTATCCTTATCTTCGCGATATGAAAAAGTGGATTCTTTTCATTGTACTGGCCACGGCCGCATTTTCCGCCTACGCGCAGGGCAGTTTCAAGGTGCTTGTAAACGGAAAAGGTGAAACCGTGAAGGAGGCCGGAACGGC
>CAMJJZ010000121.1 GCA_946406275.1 uncultured Bacteroidales bacterium
ACCCCAACATTAAAAGTGTTGTGCTCTACCAACTGAGCTAACGAGTCTTCCGTTCTCCCTCTTTGGGGGCGTCCCGAATTGGGATTGCAAAGGTAGTAAGTTTTTTTTATTCTGCAAATAATTTTTTAACAAATTTAGGCAGAATATTCCTTTATATGCTGCTCCTCGGAGAGGCGGCAGATGAGGAGGCGGCCGTGGGACTCGGAGACGATGTAGCCGTCCAGGCCCTCAACCACCACGGTCTTTTCCCCTGCGGTGTGGACGAAGCAGTTGTTGCAGCCGAAGAGGCGGATATCGTTCCCTACCATAACGTTGCCGAATTCATCGGCCTCGATGTGGCCCTTGATGGAGCCCCAGCTGCCGAGGTCGGACCATGCGAGGTCCTCTGCGATAACGTGTATGCGGGACGATTTTTCCATGACGGCGTAGTCGATGGAGATCTTGTCGCAGGTGGGGAAAAGCCTGCGGAGAGCGGCCTGCTCCCCTTCCGTGAACAGTGCCGGAGCAAGCTGATCCATAACGCCCGCAATCTGCGGAGCATAGGCCCTAAGTTCCTTCACTATCGTATCTACGTTCCAGACAAAGATGCCTGCATTCCAGAAGTATTTACCATCGGCAACATACTCCTTGGCCACCTCCAGCGTGGGTTTTTCCTTGAATTCTGACACCTTGACGATGCTGCCGCGGGTGGCCTCGGTTGCGTGGATGTAGCCGTAGCCGGTTTCCGGACGGGTGGGGGCTATGCCAACAGTGACGATGGCGTCGCTTCCGGCGGTGAATTCCAGCGCCTTCCCTATTACATTGGCAAACTCCTTTGTCTTGAGTACCAGGGCATCGGCGGGAGTAACCACAATGTTGGCCTTGGGATCCTTCTTTGCTATTTTCCACGATGCATACGCAATGCAGGGCGCAGTGTTGCGGCCTTCCGGCTCCGCCAGGATCTGGTCTGCCGGAATGGCGGGAAGCTGCTCCTTGACGATGTCGACATACTTCTCCCCCGTCACTACCCAGAAATTATCCGGGGCGCACACGGGCGCGAAACGGTCTACGGTGAGCTGGATAAGGCTGCGGCCAACGCCCAGCACGTCGATAAACTGCTTGGGACGGTCAGGTGTGGAAAGGGGCCAGAGGCGGGAACCTATGCCGCCGGCCATTATTACTACATGATTTGCCATAATTCTTATTTAGGGAATTCAAATGTACGGATTTTTTTGTACATTTGTTCAAACTTTAATAGTTATGAAGAAGCTTTTATTCCTTTTTGCCGCAATTGTGGCCGTGGCAGGTTGCTGCCGTTACGAGTCTGTAAAGGGAGATCCCCTTCAGGCTAAGATCTACACACTTGACAATGGGTTAAAGGTTTACATGACCGTAAACAAGGACGAACCCCGCATCCAGGCAAGCATTGCCGTGCACGCCGGCGGTAAGGACGATCCCGCAGACAACACCGGTCTTGCCCACTACCTGGAACACATGATGTTCAAGGGCACCCAGAGTTTCGGCACCCAGGACTACGAGGCTGAAAAGCCCCTCCTGGAGCAGATAGACTCTCTCTTCGAGGTATACCGCACCCTCACTGACCCCGCAGAGCGCGAAGCCCTCTACAAGGAAATCGACGCCATCAGCTACGAGGCCTCCAAGATTGCAATCCCCAACGAGTACGACAAGCTGATGTCCATCATCGGCTCCGAAGGCACCAACGCCTACACCTCCAACGACGTCACATGCTACGTTGAGGAAATCCCCTCCAACCAGATAGAGAACTGGGCAAAGATCCAGTCGGACCGCTTCATGAACTGCGTCTTCCGTGGTTTCCACACGGAACTTGAGGCCGTTTATGAGGAGAAGAACACCTCCATGGTATCTGACTCCGAGAAAGCCTTCGACTCCATAGACGAGATGCTTTATCCGGAGCACCCGTACGGCACCCAGACTGTCATCGGCACCCAAGATCACCTCAAGAATCCTTCCCTCAAGGCCATCCGCTACCAGAAGGACACCTACTACGTCCCCAACAACGTGGCCATCTGCCTCTCCGGTGACTTCGACCCCAAGGAGATGGTGAAAATCATCAAGAAGTACTTCGGCGAGTGGAAACCAAACCCCAACCTTCCCAAGCGCTCCTATCCTGAAGCAACGGCCCTCCCCGCCGTCAAGGAGAAGGACATCTACGGCTTTGAAGCTGAGTTCCTTATGCTTGGCTGGAGGACTCCCGGCGCCCACTTCGCAGAGAGCGAGGTCTCCGATATCGTCAGCGACGTCCTCTACAACGGCCAGGCCGGCCTTGTAGACCTTGACTGCATCCGCACCCAGAAGGTCCTTGGTGCCGCAATCTTCCCTTACAACAGGTCCGACTGGGGCCTCTTTGCCGCAGAAGGCATGCCCAAGGAAGGCCAGAGCCTTGAAGAAGTACGCGACATCATCCTCGCAGAGGTTGCCAAACTCCGCGCCGGAGACTTCCCGGAAGAACTGGTGGAAGCCGCAAAGGCCAACTGGAAACTCCATTACCAGCGCTCCCTCGAGTACAACCGCTCCCGCGCCGGATACTTCGTTGACTCCTTCATCAATGAAACTTCATGGAAGGACGAGGCCACCAAGGTCTCCCGCATAGAGAAGATAACAAAGGACGATGTAGTAGCATGGGCCAACAAATACCTTGGCGCAGACAACTATGCCGTCATCTACAAGCGCCTGGGAGAGGACAAGAACGTCAAGAAGATAGACGCCCCCAAGATTACCCCCATCGAGACCAACCGTGACAAGCAGAGCGCTTTCCTCCAGGAAATCGCCGCATCCGAGCCCGCTCCCATCGAGCCCGTCTTCGTTGACTGGGACAAGGATATGACCGTGTCCGAGTGGGGCGGCCTCCAGCTCCTCTACAAGAAGAACGAGAAGAACGACATCGCCTTCCTCAACTTCCGCTATGACAAGGGCTCGGACAACGATCCCGTCCTTGATGTGGCCGCAGACTACTGGAACTACCTTGGCTCCGATGGCCTCAGCGGAGAGGAATACGCCTCCCAGATGTATGCACTGGCCTGCAGCGGCGGTGTCCGCGTAGGTTCCAACACCAGCGTCATCTCCCTGAGCGGCCTCGGCGAGAACATCGAAAAGGCCCTGGAAATCAGCGAGAAGCATCTGACCAATCTGGTCCCGGACGAGGACATCCTTACCGAGATGAAGGGAGACCTCCTGCGCGCCCGTTCAGACTCCAAGACCAACCAGAGGGCCTGCAACAGCGCCCTCCGCACCTACGTGATGTATGGCCCGGAATACGTGAAGGCAGGAACCCTCTCCAACGCGCAGTTAGGCACCCTGGACGCCGGGAAGGTACTCGCTTCGCTCAAAGACCTCCTGGGCTCGGAGCACAAGATCCTCTACTACGGCCCCGCCTCCCTTGACGATGTGAAGGCCATGCTCTCCCGCGTACATAGTACTGAAGGCCTCAAGCCCCTCCAGAAGACCTACGCCGT
>CAMJJZ010000122.1 GCA_946406275.1 uncultured Bacteroidales bacterium
CCATGGAACGGATGCAAAGCAGTGTGCTTTATTGACGGTGAATACACCGTGAAAAAAGTGGAGATTCACGAGGGCGGAGCGGTGCTCCTTCCGTGCAACGAAAACAACAAAAAATACAAGCCCATTCCGGTGGGTCCGGAGAACAATTTCGTGATCTGGGGAATAGTGACCTGGATAATCAAAAAAGCCTGATGTTTGCCTTAGCGGACTGCAACAATTTCTTCGCTTCCTGCGAGCGGGTTTTCCGCCCGGATTTGCAGGGAAAACCGGTCATCGTGCTGTCCAATAACGACGGCTGCGCGGTGGCCCGTTCCAATGAAGCTAAAGCGCTGGGTATCAAGATGGGAGACCCCTTCTTCAAAATAAAGGCTTTAGTAGAAAAAAACGGCGTTGCAGTCTTCTCCGGGAACTTCCCTTTATACGGTGATATGTCCCGCCGTGTGCAGGAAGTTTTAAGGCGTTTTTCACCCTCCGTGGAGCAGTATTCCATAGACGAAGCCTTCCTGGATTTTCGGGGAATTCAGGCCGATTTTGACGCCCTCGCAAAGCGCATTTCCGCGGAGTGTTACAAGTGCACCGGCATCCCCGTTTCCGTGGGCGTCGCACCCACTAAAACCCTGGCGAAAATAGCCTCCAAACTGTGCAAAAAATACCCCAAATTACAGGGCGGTTGTTACATGTGGAGACCGCAGGATATAGAGAAGGTTCTGAAGAGTTTTCCGGTGGCCGACGTATGGGGAATAGGCAGGCGTTCGGTACCAAAACTGGAGGCCATGGGAATACGCACGGCATGGGACTTTACTCAGCTTCAGGAGAACGTTGTAAGGAAGCTTTTTGCACTGCCCGGATTCCGCACCTGGCAGGAGCTCCGCGGCGTCCCCTGCATAGAGTTCGAAGACTATGTGGAAGCCAAGCAGACAATCTGTGTATCAAGAAGTTTCGCGCATGAGATAACAAGCGTCCAGGAGCTTTGCTCCCAGACCGCGAACTTTGCCCTGAGCGCCGTCCAGAAGCTCCGCGCTCAGCACAGCCTCTGCTTTGAAATGGCCGTTTTTGCATACACCAACCGCTTCAAGGAAGACGCCCCGCAAACGCACGGATCAACCCTGGTTTCATTCCCCGATGGAACGGCGGACCACAAGGCCTTCGTGGGTGCGACGGTGGCTGCTACGCGGGAGCTGTATCGTCCCGGATTCGGGTACAAAAAAGCCGGCGTGGTAATACTGAAACTTGCTCAGGAAGAAGATGTTACCGCTTCCCTATTTGCCGATTCTTCCGCCGCGGAGCGCTCCGCCCGGCTTGCCGCTGCCCTGGATAGCGTGAACTCTGCATTCGGGCCCGGGACCCTCCGTTTTGCCGTGCAGGGAGACGGCAAGGTCTTCGCCGCCAGGGACCACCAGTCCCCTCACTATACCACCCTCTGGTCCGATATACCTAAAGTCACTGTAAAATGAGCTTCGAGCACCATGCCGGCAACCTCCGGCCCCCGCGCATTGTAAGCGCTGAAACCATGTACAAGGCCATTATGGACGTGGGAATCGTCCCATTCATGTCCAATCACATCCCCGGTTATTCCATCGAGGAAATGACCGCCCCGGAGTATTGGTTCGACGGCGACGCCGGTGTCCTTGGTCCCTGGGACTGGAAGATAGACATGGTCCAGAGCGGTGACATCGTGTATGGCAAGTTCCTTGGCGGAAAAGCCGCCTACGCCACCGTGCAGTGGTACCGCGAACTCCGCGCCTGGCGGCTAGGGGCCGTCATTCCCGGCCCCTCCTCTTCGTCATTCTCGGGCTTGTCACGGGAATCTCACTCTTCCCAGGACGCCGCCATCCTTGACTTCATCAACGCCAACGGCGCCATCTCCATCAAAGAAGTACGCGCGCTCCTGGGCGTGAAGAAATCGGCCGCCGACGCCGCCATAACCCGCCTCCAGATGCAGTGCCGAGTGGTAACAGGCGACCTCATCCGCGTGTACCGCGGCGAAGACCTCCACTACAACGGCTGGCAAATTGCCTCCTTCACCACTCCGGAAGCATTGTACGGCACATCTGACTTCCCTTTTGCTTCGTCGGGCGCCGCTGCGTCGTCATTTTCGGGCTTGTCCCGGAAATCTCCCCTCTCCACCGAAGGCACCCCTTCGGACTCCCTGGAACGCCTCCTGGCGCATATGGAGGACGTCTCCGGCTGCACGGACCGCAAAAAACTGCTCAAACTGATAGGATAGAAGCAAAAAAAGAGTTACTTTTGCTTAATAAACGAATTAGTATGAAAAAGTTATTCCTCATTATCTCCCTGATTGCCGGCCTTTGCATAAGCGCCGCCGCTCAGGATATTATCCGCACCAAGGACGGCCGCACCATCGAGGCCAAGATTACGGAGGTTGGCACTTCCACCCTTTCCTATAAGAGGTACAGCAACCCTAATGGCCCCACCTTCACACTGCAGCTCAACCAGATTGACTCCATCCAGTATGAGAACGGAGACAATGACGTATACTCCGGCCGTACTACCACTTATTATAAAGATAAGAAGTACAAGGAGCTCAAGAAACTGTATAGCAGAAGAGACTATAAAAAGACCAAAGGTCAGCCCTACAGCCCCTTCATCGCAGGCCTGGGATCGTTCGTTATTCCCGGTCTGGGCCAGTTATACGCTGGAGAAGGCGCCCGCGGACTTGGCGTATTCCTTGGCAGCTGCGCCATGGGAATCGGAACCGGCGTATCATATTACAAGCAAGTACTTGCCATGGAGGACTGGCTTGAAGCCCAGGGTCATTCCCTGAATGAGTCAGACATCGACACAGATACTTTGGACTACACCAACTACCCTGCCGGAGCCACCCTGAAATATTTCGCCTGGCTTGGACTGGATATCATTTACAACTTCTGGAATATCTTCGACGCACGCAAGATTGCAAAGGTCAAGGACGCCTACTGGCAGGACTGCATGGGCTACAGCGCCATCACCGTAAGCCTTGACCCTTACTTCGCATACACTCCCGTTCCCGGCTCCGGCCCTCAGCCCGTAACCGGCCTTTCCCTGAAACTTACTTTTTAATTTAATATTATGATTTCCACAATTGTTTACATCATCGGTGTCGTCCTCGCCATCGCAGCAGTTATCGACATCTTCAAGAAGCCCATTTCCCTGGTAGGAAAGATAATCGTCGCAGTCATCGTCCTTGCCACCAGCTGGATCGGTCTCCTTCTCTACTACCTCTGGGCAAAAGACAACCTTACCAAGTGGTTCAAGTAGGAAATTAAGTTTTTTTTCCTATCTTTGCAGTCCCGTTTCCGCGGGACCCCCAGGAGGAATGGCCGAGTGGTCGATGGCGGCAGTCTTGAAAACTGTTGTACAGCAATGTACCGGGGGTTCGAATCCCTCTTCCTCCGCA
>CAMJJZ010000123.1 GCA_946406275.1 uncultured Bacteroidales bacterium
TGCGGGATTGGAACCTGCTCCGGTACCCTCATCTTGTGCAGCACCACTCCGGTGCCTTCAAGCTGGGTGCGGGCCTGTATGAAGTATCTGGTGTCCGTCCAGAGGCCTGCGTGGTCTGCGGTTACAACCACGTCTCCGGCCTCCCCGGTGAATCCTGTGAGAAAACGGACCTGTGACCAGCGGGTGGCGGGATACTCGCTGAAATGGGGATCGCTCCCCGTAATGATAAGTATATCCCAACCATTTTCCCTCATCATGGAGCGGACTGCTTCCAATCTTTCACAAATAACAGCGTTCATGGCATTAGTTTTGACAAATATAGCTATATTTGCATTAATTAAAAACATCTACTATTATGGCAGAAGATCCCCTCGAGAGAATTGAGCGCCAGGAGCGCGAACGCAAAGCCAACGGCGGTCTCAAGACCACCCTTTGGATCCTTATAGTAATCGCAGTTGCCCTTGCAGGAGTGCTGGGCTACATGCTTTATCAGAGAAACAACCTCGTAAACCAGCTTGAAAGCGAAAAGGCGGAACTGGCGGAGCAGATGACTGAGCTCCAGAGCGATTTCGCATCCCTCAGCAGTGACTACGAGTCCATCAACCACCAGCTGGACACCTCGCGTGAGCAGGTTGCCCTCCTCATAGACAAACTGTCCCGCACGGAGGCCACCAACCGCGCCAAGATCCGCGAGTATGAGAAGGAACTGGGCACCCTCCGCACCATCATGAAGGGCTACATAGTCCAGATAGACTCCCTGAACACCCTGAACAAGCAGCTCACGGCAGACGCCGCAGCCGCCCGCAGGGAAGCAGCGGAGAGCCGTCAGCGCAACGAGGAGCTTTCCGCCCAGGTAAGCGAACTCACCTCCAAGGTTAGCACCGGCAAAATCCTCAAAGCCCGCGGAATCAGCCTCCAGGCCATGTACAACAACGACAAACCCGGAGACCGTCACAGCCGTGTACGCTATATGCTGGCCAACCTCTCGCTTGTGGAGAACTCCCTGGCAGACCGCGGTCCCGTCCGCGTATATGTCCGCGTGAAAGATCCTGAGGGCATCCTCCTCATGAACAACGAATCCACTGAATTCTCCTGCGCAGGCCAGACCCTCCAGGCAACGGCCTCCCGTGAGGTAGACTACGAAGGTCAGGAAGTTGACCTCTCCATCTACGTCACAGACACAGGAGAGTTCGTAAAGGGCATCTACACCCTTGAGGTGTACACGGAGAAGAGCCTCCTCGGAGGCGCGGAGTGCATGCTCCGATGATCTACATCCACGTACCTTTCTGCAGAAGTTTCTGCACTTACTGCGACTTCTATTCGGAGATCGCCACAGACGGCCTCGTGCAAAAATACACAGAGGCCGTCTGTGCTGAAATCCGGGCACGCCATAAGGAAATAGACCCTTCGCTTCCCACCCTGTATTTTGGCGGAGGCACCCCTTCGCTGCTTCCCCTTCCCGCCCTTACCAAGATTCTCCTCACGCTGGCGGAATGCGGCCACGGCGGCCCCTGGGCGGAGTTCACCATGGAAGTGAACCCGGAAGACATCGTCCTGAAAGGAGTCCCCTACGTGAAGAGTCTCAAGACCTTCGGAGTAGACAGGATAAGCATGGGCGTACAGTCCTTTGATGAGGACCTGCTCCGTTGGATGAACCGCCGCCACACGGCAGACCAGGCTCGGGAGGCCATTAAGATCGTGCGCGAAGCAGGAATAGAGAACCTGAGCATAGACCTCATCTTCGGCCTTTCAAACCTCAGCGACAGCACCTGGGAAGCCACAATTGACGAGGCCCTGTCCCTTGGCGTGGACCACATATCCTGCTACCAGCTCACGGTAGAGGGAGACAACGCACTGGCCCACATGCTGGAAGACGGAGACTATACGGAAGCCACTGACGAGCAGTGCTGGCGCCAGTACTACACCCTGTGCCGCAAGGCAGCCGCAGCGGGATTCAACCACTACGAGATATCCAACTTTGCAAAACCCGGCTTTGAGGCCATCCACAACGGCGGATACTGGCAAAGGAAACCTTACGTGGGCTTTGGCCCCGCCGCCCATTCCTTCACCGGCCGCGGCCGCGGATGGAACAGCTCTGAGATAGAAGGATACACCCACACGGACGAAGCCCTGAGCGTAGAGGACGAAAAGATAGAGACCCTTATGCTGGCCCTCCGCACCTCACGCGGCATAGACGAGGAATTCCTCCGCAGCAACTGCAGCGGCAAAACCATCGACTCCCTGCTTGGAGAGCGCGCACTTGTAAAGGAAGGACGCCGCTACCGCATCCCGGAAGACCACTTCTTCGTGTCCGATGAAATAATAAGAGAACTGGTATGACACACATCAGAAGAGCCCTCAAATACTTTATCCAGGTCACGCTTATCTTTACCGTGATAATCGGCGCGCTCATGCTGGCCGGCCTGGTTTCAAAGGACGTGAACGTTGCGTTCAGGGAGGGCTGGAAATCAATTGGTTACATAGTAGGAGTCTTCTTTGTGGTGAGCTTCGTATATCCCCTCATGGGCTATGGAAAGCGTAACATAAGGGCCAACGGAGACCCTGCGGAACACCGCGCAAACATAGACAAGGCCATGGAGCAGAGAGGCTACGTCCTGGAAAGCGAAAAGGACGGGGAGCTCCGCTACCATCTTGCCTCTCCCGTTGCACGCCTTGCGCGTCTCTGGGAAGATACAATTACAATAAAACCGCAGTTGGGCGGCTTCCAGGCGGAAGGCCTGGTAAGGGACCTCGCCCGCGTGGTAATGTCAATAGACCGTAATATAAACAGTTATGAGTGATACCCAGCAATTCAAGACCGTGGCAACATTCACTGAAAGGTTCCAGGCCGATATCTGCGTGGGCCTTCTGGGAGACCACGGCATCCCCGCCGGCGTGTTCGGCGCGGATTCATCGTACCCTTCCCTTGGCTATGTGAGGGAAATTGAGGTAAAGGTAAACGAAAGCGACTACGACGAGGCTATCAAGATTTTGGCAGCCTCGGAAAGCGCTGAGTAGAAATCTGCCCCAAAGGCATCTGTAAGCGGCCCGCGGAGGAACTCGTACACACGGATTCCTTCGCGGCGCCCTTTTTCATAGGCGTCTTTGCATATGTGCCAGCGGTGAAGGTTAAGGCCCATCCTTCCGCCGCCAAGGTCCACAACGCGTATGGGATAAAGGCTGCAGGAAACCGGCTTCCGGAACTGGCACAGACCCTTCAGGAACTGCGTTTCAATGGCGCAGGTGCAGTTTCCGTCCGAATCTATCTGGCAATATGCACATTCCTCCCGGCCCGGGACCACGGGTGTGACGATATC
>CAMJJZ010000124.1 GCA_946406275.1 uncultured Bacteroidales bacterium
TATGACGATGCTATGAATTCCCCGCAGTCCCAGAAACTGGCAGTGGGCTCTATAGTGGCAAGATAAGTTACCGCAGACACCAGAAAGGCCAGTACGGCAACCATCATGTTCCATTTATTGAATGTCTTTTTGTCCATAGAATGCAAAGATAACTCTTTTCGGTAAATAATGAGTATATTTGTAGCTTGTAAAACGAGCTTATCTTATGAAGATTCTGAAATTTGGCGGAACCTCCGTCGGATCTGTCCAGCGCATAAGGAATGTGGCGCAGCTGGTAGCGCAGCGCGGAGAAAACCTTGTAGTCCTGTCTGCCATGGCCGGCACAACCAACACCCTCGTGGAAATTGCCGGATATCTGTACAATCATAATCCGGAAGGTGCCAGGGATACCATCCTCACTCTCCAGAACCAGTATCTGGCCCATGCAGGGGAGCTCTTTCCCGGCAAGGCATCGGCCATGGAATTCGTAAACGATGTCTTCGACTCCATCAAGGCCCTCACAAGGGAGCCTTTCACTCTGGCGGACGAGAAGTTCCTTCTCTCCCGCGGAGAAATCCTGTCGTCCCGGATGCTTGCATGGGTGCTGGAAGACATGGGCGTCAATGTAAGGCTCCTGAACGCACTGGAGTTCATGCGGCTGGGAGAGGACGGGGAACCGGACCTGGAGTATATCAAAACACATCTGAAGCCCCTCCTCAAAGGCGCAGACCTGTATCTCACCCAGGGGTATATCTGCCTCAACGCCCGGGGAGAGACAGACAACCTCCAGCGCGGAGGATCGGACTACACAGCCTGCCTGGCAGGAGCCGCAGTCCAGGCAGAGGAAATCCAGATCTGGACCGATATTGACGGCATGCACAACAACGACCCCCGCTACGTGGAGTGCACCTCCGCAGTGAGGCACCTGTCCTTTGACGAGGCCGCCGAGCTGGCTTATTTCGGGGCGAAGATCCTGCATCCCAGCTGCATACAGCCCGCACGGCACGCAGGTGTTCCCGTACTGCTGCTGAACACCCTGGAGCCGGAAGCTCCCGGCACCATAATAGACAGCAGACCGGACACCGGGACCATAAAGGCGGTGGCCGCCAAGGACAAGATTACCGCCATAAAGATAAAGAGCTCCAGGATGCTCCTGGCACATGGTTTCCTGAGGAAGGTGTTCGAGATATTTGAAAGCTACAGGACACCAATAGACATGATCTGCACGTCGGAGGTGGGCGTATCCATGTCCATCGACGACACCAGTTACCTTGGAGAGATAGTACACGACCTTAAAAAATACGGAACAGTGGAGGTAGACCTGGACATGTGCATCATCTGCGTGGTTGGAGACATGAACTGGGAAAACCTTGGCTTCGAGACCGCCGTCCTGGAAGCCATGAAAGATATCCCGGTTCGCATGGTTTCCTACGGAGGAAGCAACTACAACATATCCCTGCTGGTTAAGGAGCAGGACAAAGTCCGCGCCCTAAGGGCCCTTTCAGCCAAACTCTTCTGACCATGAATCCCATTTTTGCCGGCAGGAAGACTCCTTTCTACACCTATGATTCAAAGGTTCTTGGCAACACGCTTGACGCCGTTGCCCTGGAACTGGGTCAGCGTCCCCTCTGGAAGGTCCATTACGCCGTCAAGGCCTGTTTCAATCCGGCCGTTCTTTCATTCATAGCCTCCAGAGGATTCGGGGCCGATTGCGTCAGCGGCTGGGAAATATCGGCCGCAATCCGGGCGGGGTTCCTTCCCGGGGACATTGTATTTGCCGGAGTAGGGAAAAGCGACTGTGAGATTGAGCTTGGGCTGACGGAGGGCATCGGCCGGTATAATGTGGAATCAGTGGAGGAACTGAGGGTGATTTCGGAAATTGCCGCAAGGCTTGGAAAGGTTGCCCCCGTGGCTCTCAGGGTGAATCCGGATATCGGCGCCCATACCCACGCAAACATCACTACCGGGCTGTCGGAGAACAAATTCGGCATACACAAACTGCTGCTTCCATATGCCGTGAGGCTGGCCCTGGAGCTTCCCGGGGTGGAGTTCCGCGGACTGCACTTCCACATAGGGTCACAGATTACGGACATGGGAGATTTCGTTGCCCTGGGAAACCGTATAAATGAGATTGTGGCCCAGCTTGGCCGCCAGGGACTGCCTTCCGGGGACATCAACGTCGGCGGCGGCCTTGGAGTGGACTATGCCAATCCGTCGGCAATGCCGGACTTTGCAGGATACTTTGGCCTCTGGAAACGCCTTCTTCCACCTTCCGTTCCGGTCCACTTTGAACTTGGACGCAGCCTGGTTGCACAGTGCGGATCCCTGGTTTCAAGGGTACTGTACGTCAAGGAAGGCCTAACCAAGCACTTCGCCGTACTGGACGCGGGAATGACAGACCTCATACGCCCTGCGCTGTACCATGCTGTGCATAAGGTAGAGAATCTGACATCGGCACTGGAACCGGTGAAATACGATGTAGTGGGGCCCGTATGTGAAAGCTCGGACGTCTTTGCGCGAGGGGTCATGCTGCCGGAATGCAGGCGGGGAGACCTTGTGGCCCTCAGAAGCGCCGGGGCATACGGGGAGTCGATGGCCTCCGGCTACAACTGCCGTCCCCTGCCCCAGGGATATCTGGATTAGTTACTTTACAGCTATATACATCCGGCAAAGACCGAAGGTAAGGGTGCGGAAACGGACGCTCCGGAAGCCGGCATCCTTGATCATGGTGCAGAACTTCTCCGGGGCGGGGAAAGTCTGGACCGATGCAGGGAGATACCTGTACGCCTCCTTGTTTCCGGAGACCAGGCCGCCAATCCACGGCATTATGTGCATGAAATACACGTTGTACAGCCTCCTGAGGCGCCTGCCATCCGGAACGGAAAGCTCCAGGATGACCATCTTGCCACCTGGCTTGAGAACGCGCAGGAACTCCCTGAGTCCCTTTGCCTTGTCCTCGAAATTGCGTATTCCGAAAGAGCAGGTGACGGCATGGAAGGCGCCGTCGGCATAAGGCAGGTCGCAACCATCGGCTACCTTGAGGTGGATCCTGTCGTGCACCCCGGCCTTTGCGGCCTTCCGCATGAGCGGCTCCATCATCCCCGCCGATATGTCCACGCCAATGACCGTACTCCCCAGACCGGCCCTTTTTGCCAGCTCTATGGTGGAGTCCCCGGTGCCGCAGGCTACGTCCAGTATTTTCTGGACCGATCCGTCCACAAGTTCCTTCACGGCCTTACGGCGCCACGCCCTGTCCACGCCAAGCGACATCATATGGTTGAGCTTGTCGTAGGACGGGGCTATGCCGTCGAACATGTT
>CAMJJZ010000125.1 GCA_946406275.1 uncultured Bacteroidales bacterium
TTGGGAGGGAGCTGGTCGTACAAGACTTTCCCGCTGCAAAGTTAAATAATTTCCTTAAACTTTCAAACTGTCGAAGATGAACGGGAGTATGTCGTCCACATTCTCAAACTTGCGGATGCGCTTGGCGCCAACCCATATGGTTTTGAGCGGGCGGCCGTACTTTTTCTGGTATTCTGCCATTACCTGGCGGCAAGAGCCGCAGGGGGAGGCGGGGGACTCGCAGAGGACTCCGTGGTCCGCGCCTGCTATGGCAAGGGTGTCAAATGCAACGTCCGGATAGTTGGCACTGGCCCAGAACATTGCCGTACGCTCTGCGCAGAGGCCGGAAGGATAGGCGGCGTTTTCCTGGTTGGCTCCCTTGACGATGGTGCCGTCCACAAGCCTCAGGGCCGCTCCTACCTGGAATTTGGAGTAGGGAGAATAGGAACCCTTCTGGGCTTCCAGGGTGGCTTTTACAAGCTCCTGATCCTCCTTGGACATCTCCTTGACGGAGTCGTATTCGGTGTAATTGATCTTCAGTGTTATTTCTTTCATGTGGGAAAGTTAAGAAATATTTTGGCTTTAAGCAAATTGCTCTATTCTTTCGAAGGGTTCAGGCAGGGGAGAACTGCACCTGACGGTCTTCCCGGTGAAGGGATGATGGAACACCAGGGTGCCGGCGTGAAGGGCCAGGCGGTGCAGGGGATTGGTCTCCGCTCCGTACTTATCGTCCCCGGCGATGGGATGGCCGAGGTCTTCCGCATGCACGCGGATCTGGTTCTTGCGCCCGGTAGAAAGGGTGAACTGGGCAAGGGTGTACTCTGAGGGACCTCTGTGGCCGTAACCAAGTACCTTGTAATGGGTTATGGCCAGCTGGCCGTCCTTGGTCTCCGTGGGGGAGGAGTACATCTTGAGGGACTTTTCGTTCTCCGTGAGCCAGCTCTGGACGGCGCCCTGCTTTTTCTCCAGACGGCCTTCCAGCCAGGCGGTGTACGTGCGCTCAATCACCAGCTCCTTCCACTTGCTCTGGAGTATGTCTTTGGAGCGCTCGTCCTTTGCGAATATGACCAGGCCCGATGTTCCCTTATCCAGACGGTGGATGATCCAGATCTTGGCGTTGGAACGGTCCGGCTGCTTTCCGCTCAGGAGGTCTTCCTTCCTCTGCATCCTTGCCGATACCTTAATATATGCGTTGAGAAGCGCGTACAGGGTCTTTTCCCGGTGGCCGCTCTTGGAGGCCGATCCCCGGGCGGTGGAGACGGTGAGGAGTCCGGAGGGCTTGTCCACCACTATATAATTATCGTCCTCGAAGACGATGCGGACTCCGGCCTTGATGACCTCGTCGCGGGCGTCGCTGCGGGTGGCGCGGGCTATGGAAATGCCCTTGGGAAGCACTGTAATGGTGTTTCCCTTGCGGAGCGGGTGGTCGAAGGCGGTGACGCTTTCCCCGTTCACCTGGATCTGCCCCTTGGAGAGCATGTTCTTGACGCCGGTCTTGGACTGGCCGGGAAATATCTCGAAAAGATACTCCAGAAGGGGAGAATCGTGGCTAACCTTGAATTGTTGTCCGGTCATAGTTCTTCAATGTATTTGTGCAGTTCCCGGGGAAGCATTCCCATGAACTTGTGGAGCATGCCGTGGGGGATGATGACGGTCTCCAGGGACTCGCAGTCGTCGAAGGCATCGGCCCCTATCATCTCTATTTCGCGGCCAAGCTTTATCTGGAAGAGGTTTATGCAGCCCTGGAAGGCGCGGGGGCCGATTACCCTGGTCTTTGCAGGGATGGTGAGTTTTTCCAGCTGCCAGCAGTCCACGAATGCGGCTTCACCTATGTACAGAAGAGATGCCGGGAGCTTTATGGCCTCCAGTTCCCCGCACTCGGAAAACGCTTCTGAACCTATGTGGGTGAGGGTGGAGGGCAGTTTTATATGCTCCAGGAAGGAGGACCTTTCCTCCAGGGGAATCTCTTTGCCGACGGGTGTATCGGCCATATAATCCTGAAAGGCGAAAACGCCGTCGCAGATGACCTTGCAGCCTTCCCTGACCTCTACTTCCGGAGGAAAATTCTCCGCGTCCAGAAGCCTGGTCCCATCAGGGGAATAGCTGAGACGGTTGTCGTCGTCCCAAACGTCCCTTGCATACTCTTCCGGAGAAGGAGCCGTGGGGACTGAAAGAATATCCTGGAGGGTCATGCTAGAAGGTCTTGACAAAGTCGATGTCTTTCTTGAGCATCACTTTGGGATCTGTCTTGCGGACGCGCTGGAACAGCACTATCTGGTTTGGCAGAGAGAGATATACGCGGTGCTCGTTCTTGCCCTTGCGCCACCATTTGTAGAAGGCTACGGGCTCTGTGTCGAAAGGTATCTTTGCGGGTATTTCCGAAGGGAATCCGGGGAAGTCTATGGGCATTTTGAGGCCCGTGATGCGCTTGTAGTACTCGAAATCTGCCCTGCGGAGCTTGGAGACAAGGGGAAGCATGACTTCATACTGGTCCACTTGCAGGGCTTTCTCCTTGACTATCATTTTATGTATGCGGACGGGATCCTTCACAACCCATTCTCCAATCTTCAGAGTTACAGGACCTTCCTCGCAATCAAGCGTGAGAAGATCTTGTGAAAGATAAATTTTATCCGAAATGGGAGGATAGGTATCCATAAATACGCACACTAATAGCGCAAATGTACGAAAAATTTTTCTTTTTTCATTGTTTTTTTTTATCTTTGGGGTTGATAACAGCGCAATAACCTCTTAAATTTTCAAAATATGGCTTACAAAATCATCGACATTCAGGGTATCGGCCCCGTGTATGCAGAAAAACTCATCGCAGTTGGCATTGAAACCGTAGATCAGCTTCTTGAAAAGGGTTGCTGCCCCAAAGGCCGCAAGGAACTTGAAGACAAGACCGGCATCCGCGGAGACCTCATCCTCACTTGGGTAAACCATGCAGACCTCTTCCGTATCAAGGGCGTCGGCCCTCAGTTCTCAGAACTTCTTGAAGCAGCAGGTGTGGACACCGTAAAGGAACTCCGCAACCGCAACGCCGCCAACCTGGCAGCCAAGATGCTGGAAGTCAACGAGGCAAAGCACCTCTGCAAGCGCACCCCCGTTGAGAAGGAAATCCAGAAGTACATCGACGCCGCAAAGGCCCTGGAGCCCAAGGTGACCTACTAGTCTCCCCAAGCCAAATAACAGAAAAAGCGCCGTGCATTGCTGCATGGCGCTTTTTTGCGGTGCGGACGA
>CAMJJZ010000126.1 GCA_946406275.1 uncultured Bacteroidales bacterium
AATACTCAGTATTACCGTAACAAGCTGGAATTCAGCGCATCCTGCAAGCGCTGGGTGCTTGCAGGAGAAGATCCTGACAGCATTCCTGAGACAGACCGCATGGGACTTGGTTTCCATGTGGGTAAGTTCTTCGATAAAGTGCTGGATATCAAGCAGTGCCACCTTCAGCCAGAGCCTTCCAACGCCATAAGGCTGTTTATCAAGCGCTTCTGCATCGAAAACGCCTACGAATTCTATAACATAAGGGAAAACAACGGCTTTTTCCGCAACATGTTCGTCCGTACCAACGACTCCGGCGACGTCATGCTCATAGTATGCTTCGCCCAGGACGATAAACCCCGTATAAAAGCCCTTCTGGACGCGGTTTCGGCGGAATTCCCCCAGATTTCAAGCCTATATTACGTTGTAAATGAGAAGCTTAACGATTCCATAGCAGACCTCTCCCCTGTCCTTTACAAGGGCTCCCCCTTCATTGAGGAAAAGATGGAAGGCCTGAGCTTCAAAATCGGCCCCAAATCATTCTACCAGACAAATTCGAAACAGGCCTACCGCCTGTACAGTACAGCCCGCGAGTTTGCGGCGCTTACCGGCAATGAGGTGGTCTATGACCTTTACACCGGCACCGGAACCATCGCCCAGTTCGTGAGCGGAAAGGCGGCCAAAGTAATCGGCATAGAATACGTCCCGGAGGCCATAGAAGACGCAAAAGCCAATGCAAAGGCCAACGGGATAAGCAATTGCGAATTCTTCGCCGGAGATATGAAAGACGTTCTGAATGAGACGTTTATCAAAAAGCATGGAAGACCGGACGTAATTATTCTGGATCCTCCCAGAGCGGGCATCCACCCCTCCGTTGCCGACGTCATCCTAAAAGCCGCTCCGGAAAGGATGGTATACGTAAGCTGCAACCCGGCCTCCCAGGCCAGGGACCTTGCCATCCTCTGCAGAGATTATAAGATAGATGCCGTGCAGCCGGTAGACATGTTCCCGCACACAATGCATGTAGAGAACGTGGTTGCGCTTACTCGCAGGTAATAACAGCCCTCAGTGTCTCCTTGTTTCCGTCGCCATAGTCCGCTATTGCCTGGATTGTATGTACGCCCTTGGTAAGGGTAACGCCGGTTTCGAAGGTTATTTCACCATCGTAAAGCCATGTTATGCTCACGGGCTCAAAGGCGCCCTGGGAAACCTTGAGAGGCAGCGTCTCCCCTGCCTTCCAGGTCTTTCCGCCAAGGTCTATGGAGGTGTAGCCCATATCGGCCAGAGAAGAGGCGTCCGTGACCTCCCTGACGCCTGCGGCGAGAAGAAGATCCATGTATCCGGAACTGACGCGGTCCGTCGTCATGGGTTCCCATTTGGCGGTCTGCTCCAGGCTGAGTTTGGCGTAGAAACTGGTTCCCTCCTGCCCTATCAGGGAAACGCCCAGAGGATACACCTGCGGCGACCCCTTGATTCCATATCCCACGTATACATCCGTACCGTCCGGGATGCGGATATCGGCATCGGAAATGTCCACTTCGTTGATTTCGTTCACTCCATATACCGGGTTCTCCACTTCCCGGGTGAACACTCTCTTCCCGCCAAAGTCGATAATGACGTAGAGGGCCTCCGCCTTGGCATTGCCATATGTGGAGAAAGACACTTTCTCTATCCTCCTTCCAGCGTATCTGAACAGTTCCCCGGATGTGAATCTGACAGCACCCATGCAGTCACCGTATTCACGGGATGGGAGCGGATAGAATATCCTTGTCTGCGCCGGATCGTACTTCTGAAGGGTCACAAGCGACGACTCCCCTGCCTTCATCAGTGATACGGGTATGTATGCACTTCTCCAGTCCAGAATGCCTTCCAGCTGGGTTCTGCGGTAGCCTTCACCGTATACGGTCATTAGGAAATGTGTACCGGCAGGCTGGTTTTCCAGATCCAGCACGAAACGGCCGTCGGCATTGGTGGCGGTGCGCACTTCCGACAAGTCCGTCCCCACCACGGCACCGGAGACGGGCTTGCCGTCCAGGGTGGTCACGCGTCCGCTCACATTGGTACCATGCCCCTTGAGTACATATGCCATTGCCCCCTCTTCCGTGAGCCGGATATCCACTACCTGATAATCCGTACCGGAGCCGGTCCATCCCACGGGATCGAAACTGATTGCCCCGGATGTTCCGGGAAAAACTATGGCTTCCGACTTCCCGGTATAGAACATGGAAGAAGGTGCAGCGGAAGGAATAAGGTAAGCAAGCGGATGGGAAGCCCAGGCATTGATATTATTCAGTGTTTCCCAGTTTTCCCAGTAATAGGTTGCAGGCCTGCCGTCAAGGACGATATTTCCGGAACGGTCCACATGGTAAAGGAGAAGGCCTTCCGGAATAAATGCATCCCATCCCTGTCCGTTACGGTATTCCCAGAAGAAGGACTCCCCTTCTGCTTCCGTAGGGACCACGTAGGCGGCATTTTCTTGAACGGGGCGCCACAGAAGACTGCCTTCCGGCAGCAGAGGGATCTCGCTCTCATCCACCCATCCAAGCAGCGCTCTTTCCAGAATGTTGAAATACGGCGGCGTACGGCCGTCATTGTTATAGACGCCGTAGGACATGGTGGAAAAGTCGTACAGGCCGCCTGCAAGGCCGTTCTGGGAGTTGTCCGTATCGTACAAATCCGGGAGGCCCAGGGAATGGGCGAACTCATGGCACGTGGTGCCTATGCCCTTGAAATTGGTCCCGGAATTACCGGTAAGTTCCGAAGTGCAGAAATACCGGCCAAGGAGTTTATCGTCAAACAAGGCCTTCCGGACGGTTACATTGGACGATTCCTGTACGCTGGACTGCTGGGACCATATGGCGTCCGCAGGACCGTATTCGGCCTCGTCGTACCCGGCAAAGTAGAACAGGATCATGTCCACAATACCGTCATCGTCCTGGTCGTACACGGAAAAGTCCGTGGACTCGTCCAGCGCCAGGCAGGCTTCGTACAGGGCAAGTTCCGGCGCCCTGTCCACGCCTGCTACGGTGTTGCCGCCATAAGCGGCCATGTTATTTTCAAGACGTACAGGCTCCAGTACGTCGAACACCGGCGTAAACAGCCCCAGTGAATTCTCCACGTAAAAGTCCCTCACGGACCCGGTTGCTCCAAAGTCCGAGTAGCCTTCCTGATT
>CAMJJZ010000127.1 GCA_946406275.1 uncultured Bacteroidales bacterium
AGACCCAGAATTGCGTAGAATTCAGGGAGAGCGGCGTAGATGAGGGTGTTGGTGACCACGTTGTGACCCTGGGAGACGCCTACGATACCGTTGGCGCATACCTGACCCTGACGGATGCCGGAGATCATGCAGGCGAGACCTGCGGAGAGGCCTACACCGAAGCAGATCCATCCGTTGATGGTTCCGCCGGTGAATTTACCCATCATAACCAGGAATGCCACGAAACCGTAGATACCCTGGGTTGAAGGGAGAGCGGAAAGCAGCAGGTAGCTTCCGGATGCTTCCGGTTTGCGTTTGAGTGCACCCTCTGCCGCGTTACCCGCGATTGTGGTGCCGATGGATGAACCGATACCTGCAAGGGCAAGCACCAGACCCAGTCCAAGATAAGCTAAAATTTGTTCCATAGTGTTATTGTTTGTTTAAAGATTTTTTCAGAGGGTTGTATGCGCGGCCGTTGGCCTCGTATCCTGCGTTCTTGAAGAACTCCAGGAAATTAAGACGCAGGGGGTGTACGAATGCACCCAGGGCGCACATGGCAATGTTCAGCGTGTGTCCGAAGATGATCAGGAGCAGGAATCCTATCCATTTTCCTATGTTGGGAGAGTCTCCCAGAATCATTACACCCATGTCGTTGAACGCCATGCCCAGCATGCTGCCGGCAAGGCCCAGGGCGTACAGACGGATGTAACTGAGCACATCACCAACAAGGCCTGTAATCATGTTGTAGGTATCCCAGAGGCCCATTCCAATGTTGGCCAGCTTGTTGCGCTTGGGGTCGTTGAACACGAATATGCCAAGGGCGGAAACTATGCCAAGCACTATCACTATCCACTTGGTGAGGGCGGCGTCAAGCACGCCTGCAAGGGCGAATGCGGCAATGGTTACTCCGCCAACCACAAGGAGGGTCCAGCCCCAGGTACCAAGGGAGGCGGCAAAGCCTTTGGTCTTGGTCTCATGGATGGTCTTGACCACCATGGCAAGGCATATGTGAAGGATACCCACGGCAAGGGCCAGGATCATTGTGGCATCGTTTCCTGCTATCTGGGCAGGGAGGAATATGCCCTTGATGGGGGCGAATATCTGCCACTGGGAAATGTCCATGGAGAAGAACGTATGGAACAGGAATCCTATTACCATTGTTCCTATGCCAAGGGTGACCACAAGCGGGGCAAGGTCCTTGAGCATCTTCTTCAGGGCAAGGCCTATGATCACAAGCACCAGTCCGTATCCGGCGTCTCCCATGCAGAATGCGAAGAACAGCAGGAAGAAGACCGATATGAACGGGGTGGGGTCGAATCCGTCGTAGGAAGGGCGTCCGTACATGTCCGTGAGGGTCTCGAACATCCGGACGAACTTGTTGTTGCGGAAGGCGATGGGAGGATTCTCCTCCGCCACGGCTTCCTGGCTAAGGTAGAATACGTCAAGGCTATCAAGGGCCTCCTTAACTACATCGTCCTTTTCCGTGGGCGCGTAGCCTTCAAGTGTGACGATGGTATTCTCCGCTGCGGGAACGGCGGCTGCGTTGGCCAGGGAGAGATCAAGCTCTGCCAGGACTGCCTGGCCCTGGGCTTCAAGCTCTGCAGACTTTGCCTGCAGGCCTTTGATGCGGCCGTATGCGGTTGCAATGCCGGCCTCTATCTCCGAAATCTGCCACTCAAGTTCTTCTGAGCAGTGTTTAGGGGCTTTAATCTCTCCGGGCAGGGTACTTTCACCAACTGTCACAAAGAAGACGCCGGTCTTGTCCTGTTCAATTACCTTGATAGGGAACTCTTCGGCCCACTCTTCCTTGAAGGTTTTTGCCGATACTTTATGGAAGTGAAGCTTGAGGCCGTTCCTTTCCAGAAGATCCAGGTCTTCTTTGGAGAACTTGCCCCAGACACTTACTGCGGCGGCTTCCTTCTGGTCTTCCTTGAGCTTTTCTTTAAGGCCGTTGTATTCAGTGAGTACGCCTTTGGCATAGGGGAGTAGGTCACCGTCTGCCGGCACGGTGAGCGTGCCTTCCGGGACGGAAATGCGGGAGACGGCCTTTACGGTGTCGTCAATCTCCCTGTACTGCGCCATGAGGGCCTCAGTGTGGTCGTCGATGGGCTTTACGCTCCTGGTGATGTCCACGAGGCCGGTCTCCTGGAGCTTTTCCAGAAGGCCTTCCTGTTCTCCGCTCAGGAGAATGAAGGAGTATTTTGTCATGGGAGTAATCATACCTCCGAGGCCTCCTCTTCCTCTGCGTGGCGTTTCTTGACTATCTTGGACGATGCCTTGGAGAGGTTTTCCTCATCTTCCATGTAGCGCTTGATCTTACGGATTGCCTCCTGGTAGCCGGGAATCTGGACTTTTTCGTACAGATTAACCTTCTGGGTGGTCTTGCGGCGGTTGTAGTCCAGGATGCGGGCCTTCTCTACGTATACCTCGGATTCAATTCCCAGGCGGGAAAGCTCCTTGAGGATGGCAACGCCGTCTGCATACCACGCGGGCTTTGTGAAGGCGTTGAAAGGCCGTATCTCGTATTTGATCTCGCCCAGGGCGGGGGTCTTTACACCTGCCACTTTCTTGGTGTAAAGCTCCACGTCCGTTATGGCGATGAGACCGGGATCGAACTCGTTCCAGAGGGCGGCCAGATAGTCGTACCTCTTTAGGGCCGATTCCAGTTCTTCCACAAGGCGTTCGCTGTCGTTCTTGGCCTTGCGCACTTCCAGGCGGAGGGCGCTCTCCTTGTTCTGAAGCGTAGGGAGGGCCCTCTGCCGGATCTTGAGCTGCTTGCCCATTTCCGTCAGCGACGTTTTGTTATATTGGAATTTAATGGCCATTATTTGACCCAGTATTTATCAATTAAAGCCTGTTTGATGCCGGTTTCCGCGGGGGAGAAGTACTTGGCGAAGAGCTTCCAGGCGGTGTCCAGCATCTGGGTTATGGTGATGTTTACGTCAATTGCAAGGAGCTCGCGGGCGTAGTCCTTGGCGTAGGCCAGGCAGCGGTGGTCATAGTCCGAAAGGTCAAAACCGTTCTCCAGTTTGGTCTTGGCGTTCTGGGCGTCTGCGTACAGGCGCACGGAGGCGTTCATCACCTGGGAGTGGTCCTCGCGGGTTTTCTTGTTCTGCACCAGCTGTTTCAGACGGGACAGGCTGCGGAACGGGTCGATGATGAC
>CAMJJZ010000128.1 GCA_946406275.1 uncultured Bacteroidales bacterium
GTGCAGGTGGATTGCGTCGAAGCCGCACTTGGTTGTGCAGATGCCGCAGCCTATGCAGCGGTTTTCGTCCACAACGGAGGCGCCGCAGGAGAGGCAGCGGGCAGTTTCCTTGCGGACCTGCTCCTCGGTGAGGGTGCCGTGATACTCCTGGAACTTGCTCTTGGGCTTGTAGTCCTCCGGTGCCTGGCGGGAGCTGTTGTCATAGCTCTCGACGGAGATATCGTCCTTATTGAGTTCAATGAAGTCGCGCCTGTTGCGGCCGATGGTCATGTGGCCGTGCTGGACAAAACGGTGCAGGCTCTCTGCAGCCTCCTTGCCGGCGGCAATGGCGTCGATGGCGAATTTGGGGCCGGTGTAGACGTCGCCGCCAACGAAGATGTCCGGCTCTGCGGTCTGGTAGGTGAGCTTGTCCGCAACGGGATAAACGCCGCGGAAGAACTCTACCTTGGTATCCTTGAGAAGGTCTTTCAGAACTACTGTCTGGCCGATTGCGAAGATGACCATATCGGCATCAAGGGTGATAAGCTGCGTCTCATCGTACTCCGGCGCAAACTTGTGCTCTGCGTTGAATACGGAGGTGCACTTTTTGAAGACGATGCCTGTAACCTTCCCATCTCCAAGCACTTCCTTGGGGCCCCAGCCGGGGTTCAAGATTACTCCGTCCTCGCGGGCCTCGGTCCTTTCCTCAAGGGAGGCGGGCATGATGTCCTCTGTTTCCAGGGAAAGCATGGTAACCTCCGATGCGCCGCTTCTCATCGCGACTCGGGCTGCATCTATGGCGACGTTGCCGCCGCCCACGACTACCACCTTGCCGCTTACCTTCACCTTGCCGCAGTTGGCATCGTGCAGGAAGTCTATGGCGGTGGTTGTGCCGGGGAGGGTCTCTCCGGGAACGCCGGGAAGGCGTCCGCCCTGGCAGCCGATGGCCACGTAGAAGCCCTTGTAGCCTTGTTCGCGGAGCTGGGCGATGGTGATGTCCTTGCCCACTTCCACGCCGCAGCGGATATCCACGCCGATTTCCTTCATTATGTCGATTTCCGCCTTGATGACGTCCTTGTCCAGTTTGTATGAAGGGATGCCGTAGCGGAGCATGCCGCCGGGCTCCTGGTTCCTTTCAAATACGGTGGGCTTGTAACCCATTGTGGCCAGGTAGTATGCGCAGGAAAGGCCTGCAGGACCGCCGCCGATGATAGCAATCTTCTCCTCCCAGTGGTCCTGGACGTTGGAGCAGATGTTAACCTCGGGGATGAACCTTGTCTCCGCCTTGAGATCCTGCTCCGCGATGAATTTCTTCACTGCGTCGATGGCGATGGGCTGGTCTATGGTACCGCGCGTGCAGGCGTCCTCGCACCTGCGGTTGCAGACGCGGCCGCACACGGCAGGGAAGGGATTCTCCCTCTTGATGAGTTCAAGCGCCTCTGTGTATTTGCCTTCGGCAGCTTTCTTCAGATAGCCCTGGACGGCGATATGGGCCGGGCAGGCGGTCTTGCATGGGGCTGTGCCGGTAGGGTAGCAGTTGATGCGGTTCTTGTCGCGGTAGTCCTCGTCCCACTTGTGCGGGCCCCACTTTGCCGCGTCAGGAAGCTCCTGCTTGGGATAGGTCTGGGGACCATGCTTGGTGCAGAGCTTCTGGCCAAGCCTTACGGCACCGGCAGGGCAGTACTCGACGCATCGGCCACAAGCCACGCAGTTCTTGGGATCGACCTCGGCAACGTAGGCACTGCGGCTCATGTTGGGGGTATTGAACAGCTGGGAGGTCCTTAATGCATTGCATATCTTGACGTTGCAGTTGCAGATTGCGAAAATCTTGCCCTCGCCGTCGATGTTGGTTACCTGGTGCACAAAGCCGTGGTCCTCTGCCTTTTTGAGGATGGCCATGGCCTCGTCGTAGGTGATGTCGTGTCCGCGGCCGGTCTCGCGGAGATAATCGGCCATGTCACCGACGCCGATGCACCAGTCGCGGTAGTCGTCCGCGCAGCCCTCGTCCAGTTTCTTGCGTCCGTAACGGCAGGAGCATATTCCGACGCCGATGTGGCCCTCGTATTTCTTGAGCCAGTAGCTTATGTGCTCTATATCCACGGACTGGTTCTCCATGGAGATGGCCTTCTCTACGGGAATAACGTGCATGCCGATACCGCTGCCGCCCATGGGCACCATGGGGGTGATCTTCTCCAGGGGGAGGAAGGTCATGCGCTCGAAGAACATTGCCAGCTCCGGGTGCTTGTCCATGAGGTCCACGTTCATGTTGGTGTATTCCGCGCTGCCGGGAACGAACATGGGCACCCAGTAGATGCGGTCTTCGCGGTTGAAGGTTGTGCCCGGGTCCGGCCCCTGGCCGTTCAGGTAATGGTCTCCGTAGTCGTACTCCAGCATGCCGAAGTATGCCAGTTTATCCAGAAGGTCATCAAATTCCTTGTCGGATGATGCGTAGTGCTTCTGGTTGTTCATCTGGTGCAGCTCCTGGTAAGTATGGTGCTTCCTTACCTTGAAGAAGTCTTTGGGGAGCATGTCCAGAAGGAGGTCCAGCGAGGCTTCGCGGGTGATGGGATCCATCTCGTCCTCAAAGATGCAGGCAAGGCCCCAGTACTCCGGGGCGTCCGTTGTCATCTTAATCTTGCCGGGAATGCGGTCCGTGACGTGGCGGACAAATTTGAGGAGCTTGGGATTGGGATTCTTGTCGCCCTTGTGTTTAGGGACGAACTTTTTTGACATCTCTGGCATAACTATTTGTTTTTCCAATTTTTAACTTCGGTAAGGAGCCACTCTGCAAAGGCCTCAACTCCCTCTCCGGTCTTGGCGCAGATGGGAATGACCTGGGCCCTGGGATTGCGCATATGAACGTACTCCGTGCACTTTTCAAGGTCGAAGTCAAAGTAGGGGAGCACATCGATCTTGTTCACTATTACAAGGTCGCATACAGAGAACATGAGGGGGTATTTCAGAGGCTTGTCATGGCCTTCCGGGACGGAGAGGATCATTGCGTTGCGGCATGCCCCGGTGTCGAACTCCGCAGGGCACACAAGGTTGCCAACATTCTCCAGGACAACCAGGTCCAGACCCTTCAGGTCTACGTTGTCAAGGCCCTGGCGGGTCATCTCCGCATCCAGGTGGCACATGCCGCCGGTATGCAGCTG
>CAMJJZ010000129.1 GCA_946406275.1 uncultured Bacteroidales bacterium
AGGATGGACTTTCCGGGGAAATTGGCAGTACCGTTGAAGCACATATGCTCGAGGAAGTGGGCCAGACCGTCCTGTGAAGGATACTCCTCCTGGATGGCACCCACGTTGGAGGCAAGATAGAACTCGGCACGCTCTGCGGGGAGCTGGTTCTTGCGGATGTAGTAGGTGAGACCGTTGTCCAGCTTGCCTATTTTGACTTCCTGGGAATTGGGGATCTTGGGCATCTGGGCGATCATCGCCTCAAGCTGTTCTCTCGTCTGAGAGAAAGCACTCGCCGCCGCTGCGACGGCGAGTGCAATGGTAATTAAGATTCGTTTCATTACTTATTATTTGCCTGCAAGGCGTTTGTAAGTGTTCAGACGTACCTTTGCAAACTCTTCGGTCTTCTGGAGAAGCTCGTCTGCGCTCTCCGGGAACATCTTGTAGAGGGATGCAAAGCGGACCTCACCCTTGAGGAAGTCCTGGAACTTGGTCCAGTCGGGTTCCTTGGAATCCAGGCTGAACGGGTTCTTATCAGTGCCTTCAAGAGCAGGGTTGTACCTGTAAAGGTGCCAGTAACCGCATTCTACGGCCAGTTTCTCTTCCTTCTGGCTCAGGCCCATTCCGGCCTTGAGGCCATGGTTGATACAAGGGCTGTAAGCGATAATGAGTGAAGGACCGTCGTAGGCCTCGGCTTCCTTGATGGCGTTGAAGAACTGCACGGGGCTTGCACCCATTGCAACCTGGGCCACATAGACGTAGCCGTAGCTGATGGCCATCATGCCCAGATCCTTCTTGCGGATCTTCTTACCGGAAGCGGCGAATTTTGCGATTGCACCCACAGGGGTAGCCTTGGAGCTCTGGCCGCCGGTGTTGGAATAGACCTCGGTATCAAGGACAAGGACGTTCACGTTCTCACCGCTGGCGAGGACGTGGTCCAGGCCGCCGTAACCGATGTCATAGGATGCACCGTCACCACCGAAGATCCACTGGCTGCGTGCAGGGATGAAGTGCTTGTAAACAAGGAGCTGCTTGCAAGTGTCGCAGCTGCATTTCTCTGCAAGAGGGACAATCTTGTCTGCTACCTCGCGGGTAACAGCGGGATCCTTGGGAGCCTCAAGCCACTTGGCTGCGAGGGCCTTGATATCCTGGCTGCAGCACTCGCACTCCAGGGACTGCTTCATGAGGTTGGCAACAGTCTCACGTGCGCGGTCGGAACCGAGCTTCATACCCAGACCGAATTCGCAGAAGTCCTCGAACAGGGAGTTCTGCCATGCGGGGCCGTGGCCGGCTGCATTGGTGCAGTAAGGGCTGGCAGGGAAGGATGCGCCATAGATGGAGGAGCAACCTGTAGCGTTGGCAATCATCATGTGGTCACCGAACAGCTGGGTGATGGTCTTGATGTTGGGAGTCTCACCGCAACCTGCGCAGGCGCCGGAGAACTCGAACAGAGGCTGTGCGAACTGGCTGTTCTTCATGTTGGCCATCTTGTCCACATACTCCTTGTAACCAACCTTCTTGTTAAGGTAGTCGAAGTTGGCCTGTTCTGCGGTATCGTTGATGTAAGGAACCATGCTCAGGGCCTTCTCCGGCTTTGCAAGGCAGACGTCGACGCAGTTGCCGCAGCCGGTGCAGTCGTCAACAGAAACGGCTATTGCATACTTGTAATCCTTGAGGTTGGCCTTGCCCTGTGCCAGCTTGAGACCTGCGGGAACCTTTGCGGCCTGCTCCTCTGTGAGAAGGAAAGGACGGATTGCTGCGTGAGGGCAGACGAATGCGCAGTTGTTGCACTGGATACATTTCTCTGCATCCCATGTAGGAACGGTCACGGCCACGCCACGCTTTTCAAATGCGGCGGTGCCTGCGGGCATTGTACCGTCGGCGTAAGGCATGAAGGCGCTTACCGGGAGGGTGTCGCCTGCCTGGGAGTTGACGATATCGGCAATGTCCTTGACGAAGGCGGGAGCCAGACGGTCCTTGTTGGGGTTCTCGAACTTGGCGGTGAGGTTGGCCCACTCTGCAGGAACCTTGATCTCGGTGTACTCGCCACCGCGGTCTACTGCAGCGTAGTTCATGTTAACCACGTTCTCACCCTTCTTGCCATAGGACTTCACGATTGCGTCCTTCATGTATTTCACTGCATCCTCGTAGGGGATGATGCCGGTAATCTTGAAGAATGCGCTCTGGAGGATGGTGTTGGTACGTCCGCCAAGGCCTATTTCAGCAGCAATCTTGGTTGCGTTGATGATATATACCTTAACGTGCTTGCGGCCGATGACTGCCTTCACGTTGTCAGGGATGTTCTTGATGGTCTCTTCCTCGTCCCAGAGGGAGTTCAGCAGCAGGGTGCCGCCATCCTTGATGCCCTTGAGAACATCGTACTTCTTAAGATAGGAAGGAACGTGGCAGGCCACGAAGTCCGGGGTGTTCACAAGATACGGGGCCTTGATGGGCTGCTTGCCAAAGCGGAGGTGAGAGCAGGTGTAGCCGCCGGATTTCTTGGAATCGTAGTCGAAGTATGCCTGGCTGTAAAGGTCAGTGTGGGAACCGATGATCTTGATGGTGTTCTTGTTGGCACCTACGGTACCATCCGAACCGAGGCCGTAGAACTTGCACTCAGTGGTGCCGGGCTTCACGATGGAGACTTCGCTCTTGATGGGAAGGCTCTTGAAGGTGACATCGTCCACGATGCCGATGGTGAAGTCTGCCTTGGGCTCCTTGGCGTCCAGGTTATCGTATACGGCAACGATCTGGGCGGGGGTGGTGTCCTTTGAGGACAGACCGTAACGGCCGCCTATGATGAGAACGTTGTCCTTGCCCTGGAACATGGTCTTGACATCCTGGAAGAGGGGCTCTCCAAGTGCTCCGGGTTCCTTTGTGCGGTCCAGAACGGCTATGCGACGGACGCTCTTGGGAAGGACGGCAAAGAAGTACTTCTCGGAGAAAGGACGATAGAGGTGGACGGTTACCAGACCGTACTTGCGGCCACGGCTGGCGAGGTAGTCGATGGTTTCCTTGATGGTCTCGGTTACGGAGCCCATGGCAACAATAATGTTCTCTGCAGTGGGGTCACCGTAGTACTCGAAGGGACGATAGCTGCGTCCGGTGAGCTCGGAGATTTCACCCATGTAGCGGGCTACGATATC
>CAMJJZ010000130.1 GCA_946406275.1 uncultured Bacteroidales bacterium
GACGCCACCATCAACAGCGCCTTCGTGGTCATCGGCCTTCTTTACGGAGAAGGGGACTTCCTCAAGACAATGGACATAAGCACCCGCTGCGGAAACGACTCGGACTGCAACCCTGCATCGGCCGCCGGCATACTTGGCGTAATGTACGGCTATGATGCCATTCCGGAATACTGGAAGAAGGGCGCGGAACGCATCAAGGACATTCCTTTCCCCTACACTTCACTTAGCCTGGACCAGGTCTGCACGGAGAATTTCAATCTGGTGAAAACTTTGTTTTCATGCAACGAAGAAGATGCCAACTGCATCTATATTAACGTGGAAAAACCCGAGCCCGTCCGGTATGAGCAAAGCTTCCAGGGCATCGTCCCTGTAGAGAAGCGCGTACTTAAGAAGGCCTTCACAACAAGCGTTGACCTCAAGTTCAAGGGAAACAGCATAGTGGTAGAAGGCAGCGTACGCAAGACCGGACACGCGGATGACTCCTACGTAGCATCCGTGACCGCACTTCTGGACGGCGCCGAGATTGAACACTTTACTATGCCAATTGATTATATCAAGCGCAAGTATGAAATCTTCTCCGCCTACTGTTTTGAAAGCGGAGAGCACACTCTTACCCTCCGCCTGGACAACCCCCACCCGGATTATGAACTCTATGCATCTGAAATGGTAGTCTATGACAAAGAGTAGAACATTATTCGTAATCCTTTCCCTGATGGCCATGGTTTCCTGTGGATGCGACAACAAGCGCACCCTCCCGGAACCTGACGGCACATTTGAAAGATACACACAGGACCTCGTGATGCATAGCGACATCATGGGCACCGACATCCCGTTCTCCATCCTGCTTCCTGCAAGTTACGTATCCGAGAAGGACAAAACATACCCCGTGGTGTACATGCTCCACGGCCTGGGAGACAATCACAATTCCTGGAACGGAAAGTATCTCACCGCCAATCAAAAGATTAAGACGATGGAGTCCACCGGCAAGATTTCAGAGATGATTTATGTCTTCCCGGAAGGTTTCTCCACTTATTACTGCAACTACTACACCGGCAAGTACAATTATATGGACATGTTCGTCAATGAACTCGTCCCTTACATCGACGCCAATTACCGCACCATCCCTGACAGGGAGCACCGCGGCACCATAGGTTATTCCATGGGCGGATTTGGCGCAATGGTACTTGCAGAGAAGCATCCGGAAGTTTTCTCCTGCAGTGCTCCCCTGAGCATGTCCTTCAGGACGGACCCCCAGTACATGGCCGAGTCCCAGAGCGGCTGGGAGAACCAGTGGGGAAAAATCTTCGGCGGCATGGGCGAAGCCGGATACGGCAGGATCACTGACTATTACAAACAGCACTGCCCCTTCTATCAGTTCACTCCGGAGAACAAGGAATCCCTGTCCAAAGTGCATTGGTTCTTTACCTGTGGAGACAACGAGGAGCAGCTCCTCATTGCCAACGACACCCTTCATGTCCAGCTCAGGGACAACGGCTACCAGCACGAATTCCGCGTTGGCGACGGCGGCCATTCCAGCAGCTACTGGATGGAAGCCCTGGGCGAGGTCCTTCCTTACTTCGACCACCACATGAACGGAGCATCCGCATGGCCGGAAGTGTCCTGGGACGTCTACACCAAACAGGATGTCGCATTCCGTGATGACGGATCTGCCTTCTCCGCAGCTTATACTGCAGCGGAGCCCGGCACCGGCGTTTACTTCTTCCACAACGGTATGGACGCACAGGAGCTCAAGGACGCAATGTCCGTGTTCTATTCCACCAACACCAAGTACCTGTTCGCCTTCCTGCCGTGCGACATTACCAAGAAGAGCGTTTCGGAATGGATTACCCATTATGAGGGTCTTTATCCCCAGAACGCCCGCGTGGCGGTGGGCTTTGAAGGCACCGGCGCCGCCGTTATGGCAGCCCAGTCATCCTTCGGCACCCTGATGTTCGTAGATACCGCACTTGGCAAGGATTTCGCGGCAGATCCCCAGAAGAAATATTTCTTCGCATGTACGGACGAATCCGCCTGCTATGCTGATATGGGAGCCCTTTACCGCTCCTGCAAGCGTAACGGCGCGGAATTCGAGTACCGCGTGATCAACGCTACCGGACAGCAGGACATCTTAAGATGCGCAAATAAACTCAAATCATATATTCCTTTTTAATTAACCTTATTTAACAAACAATTATGAAAAAGTTATTCTATTTCGCAGCAATGGCTGCAATGGTCGTTTCTTTTGCTGCATGCGACAAGGACGGCAAGAAAGGCGGCGATGAGGACGAGACCGGCATCAAGCTCGAGTATCGTATCAAGACCCTCGACGGCAAGGCTTACACCTACAATGCACAGGGTAAGGTTGAGTCCTATGGTAACGACGATGAGATCAGGACCTTCGTCTATGAAGGCAACAAGCTCACCATCAAGGACAAGTGGAAGGACAACGGCGCATGGTCCGAGGAAATCGTAGAGTATGAAATGACTCTCAACGACAAGGGCTTCGCTACCGAGGTCAAGTACGGCGACGGCAACGTCCTCACTATCACCTACGATGCCAATGGTTTCTTCACCGAGGCCAAGAAGAACGGCACCAAGGTGACCGAGCAGACCATCGAAGACAACAACGTAATGGCATGGGGCCGCTACGACAAGGATCATGACTTCTGGCGTCAGAAGAAGGCCACCTATCTTGACAAGAAGAATGTTGGCCAGGTTCAGACCCACTGGGCAGAAGACCTCGGTATGAAGAGGTGGATGCATGAGGCTCGCCTGTTCGGCAACACCTCCGTCAACGTCCTCGAAACCTGCCGCTGGTGGAACTATGGTGACGAAGCTGCCGCCAAGACCGCCGTCTACGACTACGAGTACGATGCCAATGGCTGCATCACCAAGGAGACCAAGTACTATGGCGTTTGGAACGAGACCGACCTCACCGGCCTTGACTTCGACGACGAGCACACCTTCACCTGGGAGAAGATCAAATAATTCTCTCTCACATTTTGACACTTTAAGCTAAGCGACGGCCTCCCGTCGCTTAGTTTTTTT
>CAMJJZ010000131.1 GCA_946406275.1 uncultured Bacteroidales bacterium
CTGCTTGGCATCATGGCTTCCGTCAGCTCCTGCTCAAAGGGCGATGTCCTGAACGGAACAACATGGAAAACCACTTACTCTGATACCGTTTTGGGTGTAACCATCAATGTCACTGAGACCTTCACTTTCAACACTCCCAACTTCACCTACACCGTTTCCAGCGCAGCAAACACTTCAAGCATCGGTGTAACCGGAAAAGACACTGTCGTGGAAGGCACTTATTCCGTCGACGGCCAGACTGTTACCATGACAGCCAAGGATTCTGACGGCAAGGACGTCACTTACACTGCAACCGTAGACAAGACCATCCTGGTCTTTGACGGCCGCACTTTCAACAAGCAGAAGTAAGTAATTGATTTTTAACACATTAACACATTGAACCCCGGTCGTTTGACCGGGGTTCAAGTATTTAAATTGCTGATTAACAACCTGTTACGATTGCGCGTCGATTTCTTCGCCAGTTCCCATGGCGGTATGCAGCAGCACGGTGAAACGCTCTTCAAGGTTCTTGGAGAGCTCTTCGTCTCCATATTCCTTGCAGACATCCACCACATACAGGAGGACGCGGCCGGCGGTTTCGAACTCGGAGGTGCCGAGGCTGCCCCAGTCAAGGTAGAAGGTGGCGGTGTCCAGAAGAAGCTCTCCAAAGCGTTCTGCGAGTGACTTCGCGGACTCCTTGGCGCCAAGATAGTAGTAGTTCTCTATCATCTGGGCAACCATGTAGTCGTTGGCTGAGAAACCAATGGGGATGCTCTCCAGAGGGAAATTCTCCTCCGGGAAGCAGGTCTCGCACATCTGCATCATCTCAAGGGCCTTTTCGGACTCTCCTGCGTCGATGAGTGAATTTGCAACGCTCAGGAACAGCTGCCTCTGTGACATTACGCCAAGGAAGGTGTACATGTTCTGGTAGTCCACGAACCAGCCCTTGGCGCTCATGGCGTCCCAGGTGTAGTCTTCCTTCATCATGCGGTAGAGCTCCAGGGCATCGGCCCTGCCGGGATCCGTGGAGGATACCTTATTCTTGAAAGGAACAAGGTGGCAGGAATAGCCGTCGTACATGAGGTAATCCTTTATGCCGATGTTAAGATCCCCGCCCTGGTTCAGGACGTGTATAGGACGGTCCCACTGGTAGTTGGACAGGAGGTCAAGGAGGAAGAGTTCCGGCTTGGTGATGTAGTTCTTGTCCTTGGACATGGTGATCACTATCTCCTCCGGAATAAGGTCCGCAAACTGCTCCCGGACGATGCCGCTCTTAAGGCAGTTCTCCTTATTCACGGGGATCACTATGTTGCGGGCGCAAATGAAATCCAGCTTCATGCCGTTCTCCAGGGGAACCTTCATCTTGGGATCCTTGAAGATATCCATGACATCCTTGATGTACATCGGAGAGCCATCGTCATATGCGATGTAGACGTACTCGTTGGTGCCGTAGAGGTACTGGCGGTGCGGAACGGTGAGAGGCAGAGGCTTGCTTTCGTTGCAGGCCCACTTCATCTGGTCTATGTGCCAGTCCGTTCCCAGCAGGGAGGTATTGACGATGCGGACGTCCGTGCGGACGCTTTCCACCTCCTGGGCGTACCACAGAGGGAAGGTATCGTTGTCCCCGTGGGTGATCAGGATGCCCTGCTCCCCAACGGAATTGAGGTAGTTCTTTGCCATCTCCACGGCGGTGCGGCGGCCGGAGCGGTCGTGATCGTCCCAGTTCTCCTCTGCCATGAGGGCAGGTACGGCAAGGCAAAGTACGGAAACTGCAACGGCGACGGTCTTCTCCGCCTTTGCACCGGCGGCATCCTTTATCCACTGGTACAGCGCTGCCACGCCAAGGCCTATCCAGATGGTGAACATATAGAAGGAACCCGCGTACGCATAGTCCCTCTCGCGCACCTGTAGCGGCGTCTGGTTAAGGTACAGGACGATTGCTATTCCCGTCATGAAGAACATCAGGAACACCAGCCAGCTGCCGCGCTTATCCTTGTCGAACTGGAACACCAGTCCCAGAAGGCCCAGCAGGAAGGGCAGGAAGAAGTAGTGGTTCTTTCCCTTGTTCTGTGCCAGAATCTCCGGCGCATTGCTCTGGTCCCCCAGGCGCAGGCGGTCGATGAACCCAATTCCGCTTTCCCAGTTGCCGTAGAAGACCTCTCCCGGAGTGGGGCTGTGGATCTCGTTCTGACGGCCCACGAAGTTCCACATGAAGTAGCGCCAGTACATCCAGTTCAGCTGATAGTCAAGGAAGTAGGCCATGTTGGCGCCGAACGTGGGCTTGCGGTGCTTGGCGCCCCTTACGCGGATGCCCTTGCCTCCGGTGTACTGCTCGTAGAAGGTGATATACCTTTGGTCCGCCGATGAGAACATCCTGGGGAAGAGCATCTTTCCTTCGGGACGATAATCCGCGTCCGCCGGGCCGTCCACCTTCACGTACTTGCCGTCCAGGGGCGCCCAGTATTTGGTGATCTTAAGGTCATACGGGGCATCGAAATACTGGCCGTAGATGAGCGGGTTGGAACCGTACTGCTCACGGCCAAGGTAACGGACAAGGGTGTAGGGGTTATCGGGCTGATACTCGTTGGTGGGGGTCTTTACGCTGGAGCGGATTATCACTATTGCAAAAAGCGAGAAGCCTATTACAAGGGTTGTAGCGCAAAGCGTAACAGTGTTCCAGAACACCTTTCCGCTCTTGAGCGTTGAGAACAGCGCCCAGAAGCACAGCGCCAGCACTGCAATGAGGAAGAACGTTGCTCCAGTGTTGTAGGGCAGGCCGAATCCGTTCACGAACACGCGGTCGAAGAAGGCGGCCAGCTTGGGGAAGTACGGGATGAACATGTACACCAGCACGAACTCTATCACCACACCTATCATGAAGATGCCGAAGAGCTTGCCGAAAGAAAGGTGTTTATCCTCGTTCTTCCGGTAATAGTACATGAACACGAATGCCGGAATGGTGAGGAGGTTCAGAAGATGTACGCCTATGGAAAGACCCATAAGGAGCGATATCAGGACTATCCAGCGGTTGGCGTGGGGCTCGTCGGCGGTCTCGTACCA
>CAMJJZ010000132.1 GCA_946406275.1 uncultured Bacteroidales bacterium
GTCTTTCCTCCGCAGGAAATCACATCCATAAAGGTATGTGACACGGATTCGCCCACTATCTGCTCCTTGGGAACCATGGTGCCGTCGTCCAGGACATTTACCTTGGAAATGTCGGCAAGATTGATCTCGTCCACCTGCGTACCATTGTCCCTGAACACCTTGATGGAGCCGGAAGTCCCAAGCACGGGATTGCTGTCAAATGCAATCACCACAGGAGCGTCCACGCATACCTTCAAGGCATTGGGGTCCGGAGGCGTACCCTCCGTCTTTGCCTCAACAACGGCGCTGTAGTCCGATTCATCCGCACCATAGGCACAGACGCTGAAACCATATGTAGTACCGGGGGTTAGGCCATCAACGGTAACGTTACGGTTTCCGGTACTGCCGTTTTTAATCTCAACGCCATCCAGAAACAGCTTCCAATGATAACCTGCGGCATCATTGACAGCCGTCCACTGAAAAGTGAGACTGGTCTCCGTGGCGCTGTGCAAAACCACGTTCTGAGGCACGCCTGGGGTAGTTTCCACCCTGGGCCTGTCTTCAGGCTTCTCGCCGCAGGCTACGGCCAACGCCAAAAGGAGGAATGCTACGCGCAGCCTCATACTTCCACCGGCTTGTACTTAGGCACCAGGCTCTTCATAATAGCCCAGGCAATGAGGTAAGCAAGGCCGCAGAAGCAGAACATGATAAAGTAGCCTGCAGGTTTGCCTTCAAAGCCAAGGAAGCGGAATGCTACTCCCTGCGCCTCTGCGTAGGTAAAGAGATTACCGGCAACCTTTTGGATAATCATGGAGCCTATACCTCCGGCCATTGCGCCTATTCCAGTGATGGTGGCCACGGTGCTCTTGGGGAACATGTCTCCAGTTGTGGAGAAGAGGTTTGCGCTCCATGCCTGATGTCCTGCACCGGCAAGGCCGATGAGAATGGCAGGCCACCAGGGGCTGTTGAAATGCACGCCCAGCGGCTGGGCAAGCAGTGCGGCCAGAGGGAAGAACGCAAAGATGAGCATGGCCAGCATACGGCCGCCGTAAGGGTTCATCCCCTTCTTGTCCACAAATATCTTGGGCAGGTAGCCGCCTCCGATGGAAATCACGGTCACGATGAGGTACAGCGTGAAGATGAGCCACTGGCCCAGCGGCGAAGTAGCCGGAGCATGGAACTGGTTGCTGAAGTATGACGGAGCCCAGAACAGGAAGAACCACCATACGCCGTCCGTAAAGAACTTGCCGGCGATGAAGCTCCAGGTCTGCTTGAAGGTGAAGCACTTGAGGAAAGGAATGGACTTTTCCTCAACGACTTCTGCCTTGACGGGCTCGTCGGCATCGTCCTGATGGATATACTCCAGTTCCGCCTCGTTCACTTTCTTGCTCTTTTCAGGCTTTTCGTACATGAATGCCCAGAAGAACATCCAGATGAAGCCAAGGCCGCCTATGATGATGAAGGCCATCTCCCAGCCGAACTTCACGGCGAGCGGCGGTATAAGCAGCGGGGCCGCAAGGGCACCCACAGAGGCACCTGCGTTAAAGATTGACGTGGCAAATGCACGGTCCTTCTTAGGGAAATACTCCGCTGTGACCTTGATGGCCGCCGGGAAGTTTCCGGCTTCGCCAAGCGCCAGTATGCCGCGGCAAAGCAAGAACAGATATACGGACGTTGTGGATACTGCCAATGCAATGTTGGAACCGGTCTCAACAGCGCGCATTGCGGCAACGGAATCAAGGCCTGTGATATGTGCAGTGGCCCAACCGCAAGCGGCATGCAAGCATGCGCCGGCAGACCACACGCCGATTGCTACCAGATAACCCTTCTTGGTCCCCAGCCAGTCCACGAACTTACCTGCAAACAGGCAGCACACGGCGTAGAAAATGGAGAAGAAGGATGTAATGGTACCGTAATTGGCATCTGTCCAGTGGAATTCAGGCTTGATGAATTCCTCGTATGTAAGCGACAGCACCTGACGGTCCAAGTAGTTCACGGTAGTCGCCACAAACAGCAGTGAGCATATCCACCACCGCCAGTTGGTCATTAGTTTCTTCTGTGTACTCATATTAGATTATACTTTTTACTGCTTCTCTCATACCCTTTGCCTGAATGAGGGCGAGGTCGGCGGCCAGGAGGTCCGTGAGGCCGGGGATGAGATTGAGGTCTTCGCCCCAGATGAAGTCATCGGCAAGGACGCCGGCAGCAACTTTGCGGACGTCGCCGGTGGCCCAGAGGTTCTTCAGGAGTTCAAGGATCTTTGGATCGTCATTGGGGACGATTTCGTCCTCTCCCCTCTTGCCGCCCTTGTAGTAGGTGCAGATGCCGGCGAGGCCCAGCACCAGGCCCTTGGGAAGCTCTCCCTTGCGGTCCAGGTAGGTCTTGAGGCCGGGGAGGTCGCGGGTCTTGAACTTAGGGAAGGAGTTGAGCATGATGGAGGTGACAAAGTGCTTCACGAACGGGTTGCGGAAGCGCTCCATTACATCACCGGCGAACTGCTCCAGCTCCGCCTTTGGAAGGTTCAGGGTGGGAAGGAGTTCATCGTACATGACCTTCTTCACGAATGCGCCTATTTCCGGATCTTCGCAGCATTCCTTCACGGTATTGAGGCCGCTGAGGTAACCTACGGGGCTCAGGACTGTGTGGGGACCGTTCAGAAGGGTAACCTTCCTCTCGTGGTAAGGGGCCTCGCTGGGGACGAAGAGGACGTGCAGGCCGGCCTTATCGGCAGGGAATTCCGCAGCCACTTCCTTGGGTGCTTCGATGACCCAGAGGTGGAAGATTTCGGCCTTGTCCAGGAGGTGGTCGTCGTAACCGGCGCGTTCGCACAGTTCGGCGGCGTTGTCACGCGGATATCCGGGGACGATACGGTCCACCAGGGTGGAGTAAACGCCGCAGGCACCCTCGAACCAGGCGCTGAAGTCAGGACCCAGGTTCCAGAGGTCGATGTACTGGCGGATGCACTCCTTAAGGTGTTTTCCGTTCTCGAAGATGAGCTCGCAGGGGAAGATGATGAGGCCCTTGTCCTTTGCAC
>CAMJJZ010000133.1 GCA_946406275.1 uncultured Bacteroidales bacterium
GGCCCTGGCGGGTCATCTCCGCATCCAGGTGGCACATGCCGCCGGTATGCAGCTGTATGGACTGAATTCCGGTTGCCTCCTTGATCTTGATGGCGTCCACGTCCGAGTCTATATCGGCCTCCATGACGGCGATGCTTATCTTGTCTCGGAGAAGATTTATGGTCTTGATGAGCGTTGTAGTTTTCCCGCTGCCGGGGGAAGACATGAGGTTAAGAAGGTATACGCCTTTGTCTTTCAATTGCTTACGCAGAAGGGCGGCGTCCTTGTCATTGTCCTCGAAAACGCTTTTCTTGATTTCGATTACTTTAACTGGGTCCATAAAGGGACTTTGCGGTGGTTAGGTTTAGTGTCAATTAGTCTTCAAAGTTAATCATAAACCCTGACATGGCCAAATTTTTCAGAACATTTGGAATAGTGAAAACTATTTCCTATCTTTGCGGTCCAAAATTGTTAACAATTATATTTTTACGTAAAATGAAGAAAGGAATTCATCCCGAAACCTACCGTCTTGTAGCTTTCAAGGATATGTCGAACGACACAGTCTTCGTCACCCGTTCCTGCGCTCCCTCCAAGGAAACCATTACCGTGGAAGGCGTTGAGTACCCGCTGGTGAAGCTGGAAATTTCCAACACTTCCCACCCTTTCTATACTGGAAAGGTGAAGCTTGTGGATACCGCCGGTCGTGTGGATATGTTCTACCAGAGATACAAGAGCCGCAAGAAGTAATCTTGCTCTATATAAAGGTTGAAAAACGGACCCCCAGAGTTGGAGGTCCGTTTTTTTAGAATCTGTAGGCTAATCCCGCGCCCGATGCCGTTGGCCCGAAGTACAGGCCGGAGTCAGCGTGGTGTGAAGTGCCGTTGTATGTCTTGACAATCTTGCCCATTTTCTTGGAGCCTGCAACCCACAGGGGAATACCGACTGCCGTAGAAACAAGGCCCACGCCTGTGACGGTGGCCCAGGCGGCAATCTTGGGCCCCATTTCCTCAGCAACGTTGTTTGCGGCTTCCGAGGCGCTCTCCGATGCTTGTTCTTCACCTCCCACAGAACCTACGATTGCTCCGGCGCTTGCACCGATTGCTACGCCAAGGGCGGCTGCAATGGCCATTACCATGGTGCCGCCGGCACCCACAACTGCTACAGTTCCGCCCGCTGCGGTGAGGCCAATACCCCATTTGCGGGTTAAGTTGGCGTTCTTCCAGGTGCGGGTATAGTCATTGCCGTCAATGTCGCTCAGAAGCAGAGTCTGCTGCTCTTTTGAGAGTTTCTGGCCGTTTATCTTCATGCCGGAACCGCTACGTTTGAGCGTTCCTTCCGGAATGTACTGTCCATACGCAGCTGCGCATGCGGTAAGGAGTACAATGGCGAGAATAATCTTTTTCATACTATGTGGTTTTACTTATTATAGATTCAAAAAACGGTCATTTCGTTGCATCAGACCTTTCTGGAGGGGATCAGCGCCATGAGGTAACCTACGCCGGCCACGCCCAGGACAATCCACAGGATATCCGTGAGTTTAAGCACCACTGGGTATGCCTGCACCAGGAAATTCCCTGGCATGGGCACAATACCGAAGCGCTCCTGCAGCAGCACCACGGCCACTCCAATCACAAGGCCGATTACCATTCCCAGCAGGCTCACGAGCCAGCCCTCCAGGAGGAAGACCTTCCGGAGCATTCCCTCCGGCGCGCCCAGCGACCGCAGCGTCCCGGTATCGTCCTGCTTCTCGATGACCAGCATCTTCAGGGAGCTGTATATATTGAAGGCGATTATTATCACCACGAATATCAGGATAAGGAAGATGGCCAGCTTCTCGTAGCGCATCATCTTGAAGACGGACTCGTTCTGGCGGTAGCGGTTGAGGACTTTGAAATCGGCCCCCAAATACTCTGTGAGCCACTTTTCTACCTCATCCGTCCGGGACTGGACCGACCATATTTCCAGGGCCGATACCTCCTCCGGGTACTCCAGCAGTTCCCGCATCACCTCCAGCGGAACCAGCACCACCTTGGCGTCCACCTCCGCATTCACGGAGAAAATGCCGCCGGTAATGAGCTTCTGCTTACGGAGCGTGGCGGCGGGGTTACTGAGCGATGGCGCCTGCGTCCTGGAAGGATAGAAGACCTCCATGGGCGTCACGAACCTTGGATTCAGCCCCAGGGAAGTGGCAATTCCTGCACCGGCAATCGCATATATCAGGTCACCTTTCCTGAGCTGCCAAGTGCCCGATACCAGGTGGTCCTTGAAGGCCGATTCTTCCTCCGCCACGGCGTCCAGGCCCTTTAACCTGGCAAGGCTCTGACGGCCTTCGTAGGAGATGAAAACCTGCTCTTCCAGCGTACTGGAAAGGGTGACGATGCCATCGTGCTCCAGCACCGGGGCGAACAGTGCGGAATCCGGGGCAAAAACCTTCCCGGCCGCAGGACGCACCACTATATCAGGTGATACGTCACTGAGGCTTTCGCTTACTATCTTGTTGAAACCGTTGAAAACGGAAAGGATAATGACCAGTGCCGCCGTGCCAATTGCCATACCCGCAACTCCTATTCCGGAAATCAGGTTTATCACGTTGTACGATTTCCGGGCAAAAAGATACCGTAGGGCAATTCTGAGCGGCAACTTCGTCATTTTTTGAGCAATTCCTCTATATGCTCTGCGTAATCCAGAGTGGTGTCCAGGTAGAAAGTGAGTTCAGGGACTATCCTGAGCTGCTTTGCCACAACGTGGCCAAGCTCCCCGCGGAGAGCCTTTTTCTGCTCCTCAAGGTGCTCCATCACGGGACCCTGCTTCTCTGAAGGGAATACGCTCACATATACCTTAGCTACGGAAAGGTCCGGACTCACCCTGACCTCGCTCACCGTCACCAGGGACCCGCCCATAGCGGCCATTCCCTTGGAACGTATTATCTCCGCCAGGGCCTTCTGAATCTCCCTCGAAACCTTATTCTGTCTTGTACTAGCCGGTTTTTCCATATT
>CAMJJZ010000134.1 GCA_946406275.1 uncultured Bacteroidales bacterium
GGCGCCGGCAACGGAGACCCCGCCTACCTTGGCCCGGACAATCCCGGTACCACAGACTGCAAGTCATTCTCCATCCCCGCCTTCAACGGCAGGGCCCAGTTCATCCTAGAGGAGTCTCATGACCTCCAGGCACATCCTGGTGTTGTGATAGGGGCATTTCCAGAAGCCGGCGCGGGGCTGTGACAGGTCCGGCGTGCCGTCCGGGAGTATGGCCCAATGCCATTCGCCGTCCGGACGCACAAGATGCGTTTTGATATATTCCCAACAGGCCAAAGCACGTTTCAGCCCCTCTGAATCTCCGTGATACTTCCATAGCCAGAGGTTTCCCACAACCGTTTCTGCCTGGACCCACCACTGGCGGGAGTCGTCAAGGGTGCCGTCGGCACGCACCTCATAACGCATTGAGCCGTCCGGCAGCAGGCCCTCGTTGCCGGCGTGGGCCATCTTTAAGGCCCAGGGACGTACTCGTTCAACCACTGCCGGGTCATTGAGCGCCATGGCGCATTCCAGAGCAAGCCATGAAGTCTCTATATCGTGCCCGTAAGACACTCCGCCGGGCATCACGGTCCAGTCACGCTTGAAGTACAGCTGCAGATGACCGTCAGCGTCCATTATCTTTGTCCCAACTATGGCCAGAAGGCTCTCCACGGCCTTTTTCAGGCCTTTGTCCGGCCACACCTTATATAGGTTGGCATATGCCTCAAGGATATGCAGGTGGGAGTTCATGGTCTTGTCCGCATTGATGTCATGGGCGCTTAGTGACATATCCTCCAGCGGGGAGAAATCACGGGCCAGGGCCTCGATGTAGCCGCCGTTTTCCTTATCGGCAAAGAACTTTTCCACCACCTTGTAAAGGGTCACTGCGGCCTTCAGGGCCTCGCTGTCCTTCGTCACCCTGTACAGTTCAGATAAACCATATATGGCAAATCCTTGGGAGTAAAGCTGCTTCTTGGCATCCAGTCTCTCGCCGTCCGCCGATACGCTCCAATACACCCCGCCGTACTTATGGTCACAGAAAACCCTCAGGAAATACTCCTTGGCCTCCATAGCCGCAACCAGATATTCCGGCTTCTTCAGCTTTTCATATGCCGCCGCAAAGGACCATATAATCCTTGCATTCAGAATCACCCCGCGCGGCGCCCTATGCAGCACAGTGCCGTCACTCAGCACCTCGCCGTAGAAGCCCCCCTTGGGGTCCTTGAGGGTAAGCCAGTACTGGAGAATATTGGTCTCCAGTACTGTTTTTATGTCTGTAATGAACTGTTGTTTCTCCATGTTAAAGATTCCGGGTCAAGCCCGGAATGACTAAATATTTGGAGTATCCCAAATTTTGGTCTTTGTGCAGGTGACTATTTGGCCGAGGCCGCCGATGGCGAGGCGGAAGTCACCGGCTTCCAGGCGCCAGCGGCCGTCTGCGCCAACAAAGGCAAGGGCTTTGGCGGGGACCTCGAACTCCACCACCTTGCTCTCACCGGGTTCCAGGGCAATCTTCTCGAAGCCGCGGAGGCGCTTCACGTCCGGAATCAGGGAAGCCACAAGGTCACTGCTGTACAGCAGCACGGCCTCTTTGCCAGCGCGGGAGCCGGTGTTGGTAACCTTGACGGAGACTTTGAGCACGTCTTCTGCTGTAAAGGTCAGAGATTCCCGGGACAAGCCCGAGAATGACGCATCTGAGGTGCCCGAGAATGACGAAATGGCAACATTAAGGTCACTGTAGGCAAAGGTGGTGTAGGAGAGGCCGTGGCCGAAGGGCCACTGGACGTCCATGACGGCGTCGTAGTTGTAGGAGCCTTCCATGGTCTCGCGGTGCTCGGAGACCTTGTAGTCGTATGTGTGGAGGGCGTTGATGTGCTTGGAGTAGGTGAAGGGCAGTTTGCCGGAGAAGTTCTCGTCGCCTGCAAGGAGGGCGGCAAGGGCGTTGCCGCCGTAGTTGGAAGGCAGCATCACGTCCACAACAGCCTTGGCAAGGGGTTCGATGTCCCCTATCAGGCGCGGACGGCCCTCGTTGAGCACAAGGATAACGGGCTTGCCGGTTGCGGCAACGGCCTTCACGAGTTCCTTCTGGTTGGCGCTCAGATTGATGTCATCCGTGTTGCCAGGAGTCTCGCAGTAAGAGTTCTCACCAACACAGCAAATGACCACGTCGGCCTTGCGGGCGGCGGCCACGGCCTGTGGAACATTGATGGCAATATCCTTCTCCCACTGGTAGAACCTCTCGTCATATACAACGCCGGGGACCCAGCTTACCTTGCCGGGGAAGCGGTCGAAGAGAGCCTCGAAGATGGTGTTGTACTGCGGGACGAAGTCATCGGCAGAACCCTGCCAGGTGTAGCTCCAGCCGCCGTTCATGGCGCGGAGGGTGTTGGCGTTGGGGCCGCAGACCAATATCTTTTCCGTGCCCTTCAGGGGCAGGATGCCGTCGTTTTTGAGAAGCACTTCAGATTCCACTGCGGCCTGGTAGGACTCGCGGGCAAACTGCTCCGACGCGAACTCCGGATATTCGTAATCCCACACGGGATTGTCAAACAGGCCCAGGCGCACCTTCAGGCGAAGGATACGGCGGACGGCATCGTCAACGCGGGACAGAGGGATGAGACCCTCGTTCACGCACTGCATAAGCACGTCGCAGCAGGTGATGTCGTACGGATCCATAATCATGTCGATTCCGGCATTGATGCCAAGGGCAACCGCTTCTTTCTTGTCCGCGGCAACGTGGTCACGCACGAAGAGGTTGTCTATATCGGCCCAGTCAGTGACCATCATACCATCCCAGCCAAGGTCTTCTTTAACCCAGCCGGTGAGGATCTCCTTGTTGGCGTGGGTGGGGGTGCCGTTGATGGAGGCGGAGTTGATCATGGCGGTGAGGGCGCCGGCGCGGAAGCACTCAAGGAAGGGAGCGAAGAACTTCTCGCGGAGGTCGTTCCCCGCAATTATTGCCGGGGTACGGTCCTTTCCGCTCACGGGAAC
>CAMJJZ010000135.1 GCA_946406275.1 uncultured Bacteroidales bacterium
TTCTCCGGCTTCATGCGGGGAAGGCGACGGTTCCAGAGGTAGGGGTTCATCTTGTGCCATTCCTCCACGGGAGGGATGATGCCAAGCTTGATGATGGTCTCACGCATGTCTACAAGGTGGTTGTAGGAGGCCTTGAGGTCTGCCATTTCTTCTTTGTTGCCTTCCGGCATGTAATAATGGATACCGGTTGCGTCCATGTATGTGGGCATGGCCATGAAGACATGGCTGTACTCATGGGTGTCTACATACGTTCCGGAGGGCCAGGGGAACTGGGCGCCACCCTTGATGGCGGCCTCGATGGCCTTTACGGAAAGGTATGCAGGGCTCTGGATGGAGCTGCGGCCGCGGAGCTTGATGATCTGGGCGCCGCCCTGGATGGTTTCCTGTTTGATTGCCTCCATGCGCTCCTTGGAAAGACCCATGCTTGCGATGGGAGTGCCGCAGATGGTTGCCTGGGACATGAAAACTGCCATGGATTCACCGTGACCGCCGTAGGTGTAGGCGTTCTCCACGTCTGACTGCCTTACGCCGAATTCCTTGGCCAGGTTGGTCTGCAGACGGGTACTGTCAAGCGCTGCCAGGGAAGACACGCGGCAGGGACGGAGACCGGAGTGGATGAGAACGGTAAGGGCCGTGACATCCGCAGGGTTGAAGATGATGAACACGTGCTTTACCTCCGGGCAATACTTGCGGATGTTGTCTCCCAGGGTTGCTGCAATTTCGCAGTTTCCTTTGAGCAGGTCCTCACGGGTCATACCCTCTTTACGGGGTGCACCGCCGGAAGAAATAATGTACTTGGCGCCGGTAAAAGCTTCCTTGGGGTCCGTTGTGGCGGTGAAACGCATACGCGGGAACGCGCTGTGCTGCATTTCAAGGAGAACGCCGTTGTTTCCTGGCTCATAAACATCATAAAGGCAGATATTGGGAGTGAGGCGCAGTATTGCTGCGATAGCAGCCATATTGGAGCCAATCATACCTGCCGCACCAACTATTACAAGTTTTTCGTCTGTAAGGAAATCCATATAAATTATCCGTTTGATTAGAGTATGCAAATATACTACTTTTAAAGGAAAGATTTGTTGTAAACACAAAAAAATAGCTATATTTGCACCGTAATTTTTAACCAAAGACATGGAGCCTCCCAGTCAGGTCATATCTAATCAATTAGCGGGCGTCGGATCAGACGACCCTCTGTCGCGATTATGTATAAAACCCAACTGCAACCCGTTGCCTCAAGGCATGCGGGCGGCTTCCTCTGTGTGGTTATAACTTAAACGCTTAATGGCACTTTATCTTAAGAAGAAACTAGAAAACGAAGCCACAATAGGAGTGTGGCAGATTACGGAATCCGAGGCGGAGCTCCGCGAGCTCAGCGCCACCCCCACGGACGAGATGGAAGAGATCTCGTTCATCCAGAGTGAATCCCAGCGCAAGCAGCGCCTTGCCGTAAGGGCCCTCCTGAACACTCTGTTCGATGAAAAGGTATATCTGAGCCATCACGATAACGGCAAGCCCTACCTTGAGAACAACCCCGTAAACATCTCAATAACCCATACGGAAAAGTACGTTGCAGTAATCCTCCACGACGAGGAAGACTGCGGCATAGACGTAGAATCCCTGGACAGGGACTTCTCCGCCGTTGAAAAGAAAGCCCTCTCCGAGGACGAGATCGAAGACCTTGACGACGACAAGCGCAACGAGCAGCTCGCCATCTACTGGTGCGCCAAGGAAGCCGTCTTCAAACTCCTGAGCCGCTACAGCGTAGACTTCGCGGAGCAGATTGAAATTGAGCGTTTCCGCCCCCGCGGAGAAGGTGAGCTTGAGGCCACCTTCGTAGACAAGGACGGTGACGAAGACGAGTTCGACCTTGAGTACATGACATTTGACCGCCACGTTCTGGTGTGGGTAGTGGGAGAATAGGAATTTTTAAAGAATTCTAAAATAACAAATCTGTTATAACCCTGTTAATCAACGAATTAACAGGGTTTCTTTTTGATTGTTGATAACTTATTTTCCTAAAATATTTTTCTTGTTTTATATTTGCTCTCCGGAACCACAGACTTCCGGAAAATAACAACGGACATAAACCTATGGAAAGCCGGCTAAATGCCGGTGATACCATTAACGCCCTATAACGATTTTATTATGGTAAAACGTGTACTAAAACGCGACGGACGCCACGTCGATTTTAACAACCAGAAGATTGTCGCCGCCATCCTGAAGGCAATGGATGTGACCCCCATCGGCGAAGACATTGTGCTTGCAGCACAGATTGCCCACAATATCTCCACCCTTCCCAAGGAAGAGATGAGCGTGGAGGAGATTCAGGACGTAGTAGAGAACGAGCTCATGAACAGCCCCCGCAAGGAGGTTGCAAAGGAGTACATCCGTTACCGCAACAAGCGTAACCTGGCCCGTAAGGCAAAGAGCAACGAGATATTCCAGACCATCATCGACGCCCAGGTGAACGATATCACCCGTGAGAACGCCAACATGAACGCAGACACCCCTGCGGGCATGATGATGAAATTCGCCTCCGAGGCCACCAAGAGCTATGTGGACGAAAACCTCCTCTCGGATCCCGTCCGCGAGGCCGTTCACGGCAACTACATCCACATCCACGACAAGGACTACTATCCTACCAAGTCCCTCACCTGCATCCAGCACCCTCTGGACCTCATCCTTGAGCATGGTCTCAAGGCCGGTCACGGCGAGTCCCGTCCCGCAAAGCGCATCGAGACCGCTTCCGTCCTTGCCTGCATCTCCATGGAAACCGTCCAGAACGAGATGCACGGCGGCCAGGCCATCCCCGCCTTCGACTTCTACCTGGCCCCCTTCGTCCGTAAAACCTACGAAGAGGAAATCGACCAGATAAGCCAGA
>CAMJJZ010000136.1 GCA_946406275.1 uncultured Bacteroidales bacterium
TAATACAGCAAGCCATTCTCGGCTCCCAGACCGCCTTCCGGGAAATCTACCAGATTTACGAAAAGGCCGTCCGCGGCCGCGTGAGCGGTTACTTCAAGTGGAAGGCCGATGTTGACGACGTCACCATGGAGACCTTCCAGAAGGCCTTCGGGGCACTGAGCACCTTCGACACCAGCCGCGAGTTCCGCCCCTGGCTCCTCACCATAGCCACCCGCACCGCCCTGGACCACCTTGGCCAGATAAAGAGGGAGGACGAGAAGAAGGAAGGCTTCCTCCTCAAGGCGTCCGAAGGCGCCGACGGCGAGAGCGAGCTCACGGAAACCACCCCGGAAGAGGAAATCATCAACGACGAGGTCCACGCCCGCCTCATGCAGTACATCGACGAGCTCCCGTCCCTGTACAAGGACGTCATGATCAAGTACATGATTGAAGAACTCGAGTACGAAGAGATTGCCCGCGAACTGGACCTGGAGCTCAATACCGTGCGCACCCGCATCCGCCGTGGCAAGCAGCACCTTGCGGAAATGATGTTAAGGGGGGAAGTGTAATGGACAGTTTTGAACTCACTCCCCTGCAGGAGCAGCGCTTCGCCGCCCTAGACGGCCTCTACCGCGAGTGGAACGCCAAGATAAACGTAATCTCCCGCAAGGATATAGACAACGTGTACAGCCACCACGTGCTGCACTCCCTTGCCATAGCCAAGTACCTGCAGGAGGAAGGCCTCTGGGACGATTTCTCCCACAGCACCGTCCTTGACCTCGGCACCGGCGGCGGCTTCCCCGGCATTCCCCTCGCCATCCTTTTCCCGGACGCCAAATTCACCCTCTGTGACTCCGTGGGCAAGAAAACCATAGTGGCCGATGCCGTTGCCAAAGCGCTGGAACTGGACAACGTCACTGTTGTGAACGCCCGCGCAGAGAGCCTCCCGCAGACCTTTGACTGGGTCGTCTCCCGCGCCGTAGCCTCCCTCACGGACTTCTACCCCTGGGTCAAAGGCAAGTTCACCAAAGGCATCCTGTACCTCAAAGGCGGCGACGTCAACGAAGAAATCTGCTCCGTCATGGCACGGCATAAGCTCCCCAAAGGCTCCGTCCACACCTGGAAAGTGGATTCCTGGCTGCAGGATCCGTATTATGAGGGAAAACTTGTCATTCACATGGACAAATTTTAACTGCTTATTTTTCAAACCCTCGGACCTTCGGTCCTCGTCCCTCCCAAACAAGTTTGGGCCCCTCCCACTGATGAAGCGTGGGCGCTACAGGTTTGAAAAATAACAGTTAAAATTTGCTAATTCAATAAGAATTACTATCTTTGCAGTCCCTTTTGCAAAAAGTAAAAAAGATATATCATGAAAAGAACGTTCCAACCCTCTCAGCGCAAGCGTGTTAACAAGCACGGCTTCCGCGCCCGCATGGCTTCTGCAAACGGCCGCCGCGTACTCAGCGCCCGCCGTCGCCACGCCCGCAAGAAACTCACCGTCTCCGACGAGGACCGCTGGTAGTTTCCTGCCAACTTCAGAAAAGTAACGCTGTTCCATTTGGGAGCAGCGTTTTTTCTTTCCACTCCGTGGTTTCCCTCCGTGACGCAGGTCCCCCCGCTCCCCGGTGACGTACGTCACCTTTCATGCGGGTGACGTACGTCAGAAATCGCCACTACAGGCCGTATAGTGACGCAGGTCCCCCCAATTTTTCCGGACCTGCGTCAAAATGTGAGACAAGTTTCTTATCTTGGGGCAAAAATGAGATACGAGGAGTCATTGCTAGCGCTCTATTATCTTCTAGGGATAAATCAGGAGCAGTTGGAATCGCCGGCAACTTTTTACGGCCGGTCATTGGAAGAGCAGGAAACGGAGGAACTGCTGGCATTTGTGGAAATGGCCCGCACGGAGCTGGACCGCAGGGACAACCTTGTGCGCCAGACCGTTGGAAACGCCGGAATCCGCATAACCCGTAACCTCAGGATCTTTGTGGGCACACAGGAGGTCCGTGTCCGCCCTATGGCAAAGTGCGTCCTGCTTCTTTTCCTCAAGCATCCAGAGGGCATCGTCCTGAAGGAAATCAGCGACTACTATCAGGAACTCCGCTATTTCTACAGACGAATCTCCCGCAGCGGAAGTCCGGAAGCCATCGAACAAAGTGTTCAGCGCCTCATGGACATCTGCACCAACAATCTGAACCTGAATATCTCCCGCGCCAATGCCGCCATGGCCGGCCTCGTCTCGGAACCGGACCTCTACACCATCAAAGGCCCCTACGGCCGCCGCAAATCCATCCGCCTCTCCCGCAACCTGGTGGTCTGGGAGTAGCTATTTCTTGATAGGATACAGCCGTAACAACAGTAGGATCAGCAAGGCGATGGCGGCAGGGAACAACGAGAACAGGCACCAGATCATGGTCTGGACGGCGGGCTCGTTGGTGATGGTCACAACGGTTTGGCCGGTGGCGGCGTCTGTGCCGGAGATGAAGCCGGCAAGGCCAAGGAGCATGGCCACAAGGGCGCCGGAGATGGCGGAGCCAAACTTCTGGGCCATGGTTCCGGAAGAGAAGATGAGGCCGGTGGACGATGTACCATTCTTCTCCGTGGCATAATCGGCCACATCGGCATACATGGACCAAAGGAGCGGGGAATAGAAGCCTATGCCCACGGAGGTGAGGATGACGCAGGCAACCATTACCCAGATCCACTTGGGATCCATGGGGATGAAGAAGAAGCCTATGGAAGTGACGGCGCAGATGACTGCGGACCAGGCGAATGCCTTGCGCTTGGAGCCCACCCACTTGGTAAATGCGGGAGACAGGCCGCCGAAGATCATGCAGGTGACCTCGCCGAAGGTCATGAACACCGTAT
>CAMJJZ010000137.1 GCA_946406275.1 uncultured Bacteroidales bacterium
TACACCCGCCGTATGGACACCATGGTCCAGAAGGTGAACCCCGTGATAAAGCAGGTCTATGAGAAGCAGGGCAAGATGTACGAGAACATCGCCATCCCCATCACCAACGGCAAGCGCCAGCTCACCCTCTCCGTCAACCTCAAGAAGGCCTACGAGACAGAGAGCCGAGAGATTACCAAGGCCCTTTCCCGCAGCATAATCCTTTACTACATAGACGATTACTGGAAGCAGCACCTCCGCGACATGGACGACCTCCGTCAGAGTGTCCAGAACGCCGCCTACGAACAGAAAGACCCTCTGGTGGTCTACAAACTGGAGAGCTACAACCTCTTCACGGAAATGCTTGAAAAGCTGAACGAAGAGGTCCTGGCGTTCCTTCTCCGTGCCTTCATCCCGCTGCGTGATGCAGATGACGCCCGCGAGGCCCGCCCCGCCCAGCGCCCCAACCGCAACCTCCAGCAGATGCGCCAGAGTGATCCTTCCCAGCTTTCCACCAACGCCGAGCAGCAGTCCCGCATGCCCGTCCGCGTTGACAAGAAAGTCGGCCGCAACGACCCCTGCCCCTGCGGCTCCGGCCTAAAGTATAAAAACTGTCACGGCAAAGGACTTGTTTAGTCATTCCGGGCTTGACCCGGAATCTTTAACAGCACGCCGTCATTCTCGGACTTGGCTTTTACGTCATTCTCGGACTTGTTCCGGGAATCTCAAACCACTAGAATATGAGTAAAATGGACAACAATACAGTTAACGTCAACGAAGTGAGCCGCATCTCTGCGGGCACCGTGTTCAAAGGCGAACTCACCAGCCCCGGGGACATCCGCATAGACGGCGAGTTCGAGGGCCGTATCTTCTCCAAGGGCCGCGTGGTGGTAGGTGAAAAAGCCAAGGTCAAGGGCGATATAGTCTGCATAAACGTAGACTTCTGCGGCACCATGACCGGCAACTTCTTCGTGAAGGAAACCCTCACCCTCAAAGCCGGCTGCCAGGTAGACGGCGACCTCAACGTAAAACGCCTCCAGGTAGAACTCGACGCCAAGTTCAACGGCTCCTGCCGCATGATAGACGACGCTCAGTTTGATAAGCTCTCAGCCCAATTGAGCGGTCAGCCACAGGAAAAAAAGTAGCGCAGTGGTACAAAATAAGCCAGCCGGACCGGCTGGCTTTTTTTGAGCCACTCATCAGGCTCGAACTGACGACCTGCGCGTTACGAATGCGCTGCTCTACCGACTGAGCTAAAGTGGCAAACCGGTTACGCGAACCGGGACTGCAAATATACGATTATTTTTGTAAATTTGCACAATTAAAACTTTCTTTATGAAATCTGACATTATTGTAATTGGTGGAGGAGCTGCAGGGCTTGTTGCCGCCGTGGGTGCGGCAAATGAACTATCCAAGAGTGGGAAAGTGGGTACCGTGACGGTGCTGGAAAAGATGCCCAAGGCAGGCCGTAAGGTCATGATTACCGGCAAGGGCCGGTGCAACTTCACCAACGTGAAGCCGTGGGAAGACTTCAGCAGCCATGTAAAGACGGACCCTCAGTTTGTTAGCCCTGCATGGCACAATCTCACGCCTGAAGCACTGGTGGAACTGCTCCGTACAAACGGAATGCGTTCCGTGGTAGAGAGGGGAGACAGGGCTTTTCCCGCTTCACATAATGCCGGAGACGTGGTTGACACACTCCTCAGGGCCTGCACCCTTGCAGGCGTGAAGGTTGTCACGGACTGCGAAGTGAAAACAATCGACGCCGTTAAAAACGGCTTCTCCCTGGACTGCATTCAGACCAGCCGCAAACAGGTCCGCATCCCGGTGGACGATCCCCGAAAGCTTCGTCCCGGGAAGCCGGCTCCTACCCGTGAGGAACTCACAATAGAACCCGTAGAGTACGTTTGTCAGAAGCTCATAATTGCCACCGGTGGTCTGTCCTATCCCGGCACCGGTTCCACCGGCGACGGTTACATGTGGGCGGAAGAAATGGGCCACAAAGTGGACCCTTGCTTCCCGGCGCTTACGGCACTTGTCCCAGTTGGCTACAAACAGGAAAATCCTCTGGCAGAGGAGATTAAGCAGGCCTTCCGCGGCCGTACGGTGTACGGAAAGGCCAAGCAGCGCAAGATATCCCCGCTGCCGGAGTGGTATCCTAAGTTCCCCAAGCACATAGAACGCGTCACCCCCATGACGGAGCGCGGAGAGTTCTTCAACGGCAACACGCTGGAGAACGTCCAGCTCACGCTCTTCGTGAACGGACAGGAAGTCCAGAGCGAGTTCGGTGACATAGAGTTCACTGACGGCGGCCTTGAAGGCCCGCTGGGCTTCATGGTAAGCCGCAAGGCCGTGAAGGCGCTCAACGACGGCCATAAGGTGGCGGTAGCCATCGACCTGAAACCTGCCGTGGAGCTGGAGAAACTGGACGCCGACGTCCACGCAAAATGGGAGGAAGTGATTCATGACGATCGTTCTAAGGGCCAGGGATTCAGGCGTTTATTCCGCATAATGCTGGGTAAGTTCATGCCGTGGAACCTTACGCTGGCCTTCCTGGACACCAACCAGCAGGTGAGTGTGGATACCCTGGCACAGGCCATGAAGAACTGGCGCCTGGACATTGCCGGCTTCGTGGGGTTCGAGCGTAGCGTTATCACCGCCGGCGGCATCAATACCTCCGAGGTGGTTGCCAAGACCCTGGAGTCCAAGAAACAGCCCGGCCTGTACTTCGCCGGCGAAGTCCTTGACATGGACTGCGACACCGGCGGCTACAACCTCCACGTGGCCTTCGCCACGGGGTATTTGGC
>CAMJJZ010000138.1 GCA_946406275.1 uncultured Bacteroidales bacterium
AGAACATCATTCCTTCCTCCACCGGCGCTGCAAAGGCCGTGGGTAAGGTTCTCCCTGAACTGAACGGCAAGCTCACCGGCATGTCCCTGCGTGTTCCCACCAGTGACGTTTCCTTCGTAGACCTCACCTGCGAGCTTGAGAAGCCCGCTTCCTACGAGGAAATCTGCGCCGCAATGAAGAAGGCTTCCGAAGGCGAACTCAAGGGTGTTCTCGGTTACACCGATGAGGCAGTCGTAGCTACGGACTTCCGCGGTGACGCCCGCACCTCCATCTTCGACGTCAAGGCCGGTATCCAGCTGGATCCTACCTTCGTAAAGGTTTGCGCCTGGTACGACAACGAGTGGGGCTACAGCAACAAGGTTCTCGAGATGGCAAAAGTCATCATGAAGTAAACCTTCCTGTTTGTTAAGGACCGGGCTTTTAAGGCTCGGTCCTTTTTTGTATATTTGCGTCATGAAGATACTCTTATGCAACGATGACGGCTACAAGGCCGAAGGAATCCATGTCCTGGCAAAGATCATGGCCAAGTTCGGGGATATTACTGTAGTTTCCCCAAAGTCTCCCCAAAGCGCCATGTCCATGGCTGTGTCCCTTGGGCGAAGGAAGATATCCTATAAGCCCATCCTGAAGGTTACGCCGGGCTCCTGGCACTATCTGGACGCCACTCCGGCCTCCTGTGTCAAATTCGGCCTGGAGTACTTTTACGAGAAGCGTAATCCGGACCTTTTTGTGTCGGGCATCAACCACGGTTCCAATGCGTCCACTGCGGCAAACTATTCAGGAACCATGGGCGCTGCGGAAGAGGCCGCCATCAACGGCGTCAAGGCCATCGGCGTATCCATCTGCAATTTCTCCCCGGATGCGGACTTTACCATTGTGGAGGAGTATCTGCCCGGCATTATCAAGAAGCTCCTGGACAACTGGCCGGAAGATAGTTACGGGCTGTATTATAACGTCAATTTCCCGGATGTAAAGGAGCCCAAGGGCATCCGCATAACCCGTCAGGGAAGGGGACACTGGGAAAAGGAGTTCGTGGAATGGGATGAGGAAGGCTACGACCCCAACTCCTCCACCTTCGGCCTCGGTTCCCATTACGTAAACCTTGAGCCTGATGAAAAGGCTTTCATGATGGTAGGCGAATTCATTGACGATGAGCCCGGCAACCTTGACGCAGACCACGTAGCCAACGAAGCCGGCTACATCACCATCACCCCCTGCAACCTTGACCAGACGGATTATAAAGAGTATAAGAGACTGTGCGGTATTATATCATAGCAGGTGAGGCTTCCGGAGATTTGCACGGAAGCAATTTGATCAGGGGTCTTGTGGCGGAAGATCCCGGGGCGGAGGTGCGCTTCTGGGGTGGGCCGCTGATGGCGGCTGCAGCAGGCTGTGAGCCTGTTATGGACTACCGTGACGCTGCTGTGATGGGGTATCTGGAGGTGCTGCTGAAGGGCTTTACCATTATGAAGAATGTTGCTTTGTGTAAAAAGGACATTTCTTCTTGGAAGCCGGATGTGGTGATTCTGATTGACTATCCGGGATTCAATTTCAAGATAGCGAAATTTGCCCACGAAGCAGGCTTCAAGGTGTTCTGGTACATTGCGCCTAAGGTTTGGGCTTCCCGCGAGGGGCGGATCAAGAAATTGAAGGCTTATGTGGACAAACTGTTCATAGTTTTCCCGTTCGAGAAGCCGTTTTTTGATGAACGTGGAGTGCCTTACGTGTATGCCGGAAACCCGCTGGTGGATGCCGTGGACGGCTCTCAAGCACTGTCTGAGACACGGTCATCGTTCCTTGAAAGGACGGGGCTTCCGGATGTGGAGTGGGTGGCCCTTCTGGCAGGCTCCAGGAATATGGAGATAGGCTCTATGATGCCCACGTTTATGGAGTTTGCAGATGCTCTTCACGCCAAGCGTCCGGAGCTTCATTTCGTGGTTGCCGCAGCGCCTTTCCGCACTATGGATGATTATGCCAAGTATCTGGGCGGCAGGGACTTTGTGCACGTGGTGTTTGGAGAAACTTATGGCGCCTTAAGGCATGCTAAGGCGGCCGTGATCAATTCCGGGACGGCGTCCCTGGAGGCCGCATTGATTGGTACGCCGCAGGTGGTGACCTACAAGGTTGCCGCCGCCAGCGCCTTTATTATGAGGCGTATCATAAAGGTGAAATACGTGTCCCTTGCCAACCTCATCATAGACCGCCTTGCCTTTAAAGAATTCTTGCAGGAGAACTTCACCGTGGAGAACATCCTGGGCGAGGTTGAACTGCTTCTGGACGATGAGTCCTATCGTTCAAAGATGCTTGCTGACTATGCCGAGGTGCGTGAGCTCCTTGGCGGCACCGGCGCCTCCCGCTCCGTTGCCCGCGCAATGATAAGCAACTTGCCCTGAGAGTCACTCAAGGTTCCAAAGATGTGAAGCGAGCCGTCTCCGGGCTTCACGCCAAGGCGTTTTGCCAGTTCTTCTGATGTAATAGGTATATTGCGGGCTGTAACATCGGCCTTAGGGTAGCGTTTGCCCGCTTCCTTAATGGTTTTGCCGGAGAGGGGGAGCGCCTCCACTATCTCAAAGCATTTCCCAAACGGCGCAATATCCTCAGGCACAGGCTCTTGGCTTACATATAGATGCGTGTGCTTTCCAAGTTTGCCGAGTCCGTATTCACACGGCAAATCAAACGCCCCAGCCTTGAGCAATGCCTTGCCCGGCTCAAATAGCCATGCTGCTTCTTGTATTGATGCAGCATGCATGTCATTCCGGACCCATTCTACGTCATTCCGGAC
>CAMJJZ010000139.1 GCA_946406275.1 uncultured Bacteroidales bacterium
AGCAGCGGACTCATAATCCGTGGGTCGCAGGTTCAAATCCTGCAGGGGCCACTTTATAAGACGGCTTATGCCGTCTTTTTTGTTTTTGTGGGAGAAAAGTGCTAACTTGCATACTTGACGCTAAAACCCCGGAAACGATGAAGATAAAGCAGGTATTTGACAAGTCGCTGGTGAAGCAGTCCGCGCTGGCGGGGTTGCTGGTGGTGATTATAGCCGCGCTTACGCTTGAGGCCACGTCCGTCCTGCAGTATTACTTCTCCCGCAAGGGTATACGCGAGGAGGCAACTCTGAGGGCGGAAAGCCAGCTGGAGAACACCAAGCTGCGTATCCTGAACGTGATAGACCAGGCAGAGACCGCCGTCCGCGGCAGCGAGTGGATAGCCCGCTGGTGCCTGGACTTCCCGGACAGCCTTTCCGCCGTTACCCGCCGCATCGTCCAGGAAAACCCCGTGGTGGTGGGCTCTACCATAGCCATCGTCCCTGGATATTATAAGAAGCAGCCGCTTCTGGCGCCGTACTATTACAAGAACCCGGAAACCGGGGAAACATTCCTGAAGAGCCTGGCCACGGAGGAGTACGATTACCCTTCCCAGGACTGGTTCGCTACGCCCCTTGCCTCCGGTGAGGGCTACTGGTCGGAGCCTTACATCGACGAGGGCGGCGGAGAGATGCTTATGACCACCTACTCCCTCCCCATCCGGGACGCCTCCGGCCGCATAGCTGCAATCCTCACCGCCGACGTTTCCCTGGACTGGCTCTCCGGCCTTGTGGATAACCTGAAGGTGTATCCTACGGCGTTCAGTATGATGCTGAGCCGCCAGGGAAAGATTATGGTGAGCCCCATTGATTCGATGGTGATGAAGCGCACCTTCGGGGATGCCGTGGCTACGCTGGAAGATACATCGGCCCTGATGGGAATAAACAGGGCCATGCTCTCCGGAGAGAAGGGCGAATCCACCTTCAAGTACGAGGGCGCCAAGTGCCATGTGTTCTTCGCTCCCGTGGAAAGGACGGGTTGGTCCATGTCCATATTCGTCCCGGACAATGAGATATACGGAAACGTGAAAAGGGTGGGCCTTATGGTCTCCATACTACAGTTGCTGGGCCTTGTGATGCTGATCCTGCTGCTGCGCGGGGTAATCCTGAGCCTCCTCAAGTACAAGAATATCAACGACACCAAGGAGAGGATGCAGAGCGAGCTCCGCATTGCCTCCGGCATCCAGATGTCCATGGTGCCCAAGATTTTCCCTCCCTTCCCGGAGAGGAAAGACATAGATATGTCGGCGGCCATCGTCCCTGCAAAGGAGGTGGGCGGAGACCTGTACGACTTCTACATCCGAGACGAAAAGCTGTATTTCTGCATAGGTGACGTTTCCGGAAAGGGCGTCCCGGCGTCGCTGGTGATGGCCGTGACAAGGAGCCTGTTCAGGGCGGAATCGGCCCATGAGGACAGCCCGGCAAAGATACTGGAGGCCATGAACAACTCCATGGCGGAGGTGAACGAGAACAATATGTTCGTTACCTTCTTCTGCGGCATCCTGGACCTTGGAACCGGCCGTCTGCGCTACTGCAACGCAGGTCACAACGCCCCCGTGATGCTCACGGACCACAAGTTCTTCCTCCCCGTCCACGCCAACCTGGCGCTTGGAATCATGGGCGGAATGGTGTTCCAGGAGCAGGAAACCGTTATGAATTATGACGATGCCATCTTCCTCTATACGGACGGTCTCACGGAGGCGGAGAACCTGAATCATGAGCTCTTCGGAGAGGAACGCATGGACAAGGTGCTCTCTGCCCGCCGCAGCGCCCAGGGCCACCTGGAAGCCATGCAGGAGGCCGTTGCGGAGTATGTGGGAGAAGCTCCCCAGAGCGACGACCTTACCATGCTCTTCGTCCACTACCTCAAGAAAGTGCACAACCTTGTGCTCAAGAACAAGGTTGAGGAGCTTTCCCGTCTGGAAGAGTTCATGGACAGCGTAGCCGAAGGCTGCAACATGGATGCGGCTACGGCTACAAACATAAACCTGGCACTGGAGGAGGCCGTTACAAACGTGGTGATGTACGCATACCCGGAAGGCACGGAAGGCGAGGTGGACATAGAGGCAACCATCCTGGACGGTGTCCTCAAGTTCGTTATCTCTGACGATGGCGTCCCGTTCGACCCCACCGCCGCCCCGGAGGTCGATGTTACCCTTGGCGTGGAAGAAAGGCCCATAGGAGGCCTTGGAATATTCCTGGTGAGGAAGATTATGGACAGCGTGGAATACTGCCGTGAAAACGGCCGCAACCGCCTTACGATGACAAAAAACTTATAACCATATGGAAGTAAAGATTAACAAAGAGGGAGAAGTGACCACCGTATGCTTCGTGGGCCGTCTTGATACGCCGGCCTCCCTTGAGGTTGCAAAAGACCTGGAACCCGTAATGGAAAACGCCGCAGGCAGGATAGTCCTGGACTGCTCGGAGCTGGCATACATCTCCTCTTCCGGACTCAGGATTTTCCTGAACATCCGCAAGGCCGCGGCCGCAAAGGGCGGCAGCGTGGTGGTAAAAGGCATACTCCCGGAAATCCGCAACGTATTCATGATGACAGGTTTCCTTAACCTGTTTACAATAGAGGAATAACTTTAAAATCGTAATGTACAATCCTTCTTCAATTCACGCCGATGATTTCATAAATCATGACGAAATCCTGGAAAGCCTTGATGAGGCTTCCCGCGAGTCAAAGAACCATGCTCGCGTTGAGGCAATACTTGAAA
>CAMJJZ010000140.1 GCA_946406275.1 uncultured Bacteroidales bacterium
GGTGTAGACCTGGATGGGGCAGCCTTCGAAGTCGAAGTGCTCGCGGAGCTTGTTTTCCAGAAATCTCTTATACGGATCCTTGACCCACTGGGGCAGGTTGCAGAAGAATGCAAACTGCGGAGTGCGGGTGGGGAGCTGGGTTACGTACTTGATCTTGATGTATTTACCCTTCCATGCCGGCGGCGGATAATTCTCTATCTCCGGCAGCATGGCGTCATTGAGCTGGCTGGTGGGTATCTTGCGGCTCATGTTCTCCGCCACGTGTGCGGCGGCGTCAAGGACGTCCAGGATGCGCTGTTTCTCAAGCACTGAAGTGAATATGACAGGGATGTCGTTGAACGGGGCCAGGCGGGCCTTGAGGGCTTCTGTATAGTCCCTCATGGTGTTGGCGTCCTTCTCAAAGAGATCCCATTTGTTCACCACAATCACGCAGCCCTTGCGGTTCTTCTGGATAACGTTGAAGATATTCATGTCCTGCGCTTCCATGCCCAGGGTGGCGTCAATCATGAGAATGCACACATCGGAGTGCTCTATGGTTCGCATGGCACGGAGAACGGAGTAGAACTCCAGGTCTTCCGTGACCTTGCCGCGCTTGCGCATGCCGGCCGTATCCACAATCATGAACTCATGGCCGAACTTGTTATAATAGGTGGAGATGGAGTCCCGCGTGGTGCCTGCAACGGGCGTCACAATGTTCCTCTCCTCCCCCAGCAGGGCATTTGTAAGGGACGATTTTCCCACATTCGGGCGCCCAACTATGGCGATGTGCGGGAGGTCCGCGTGATCTTCATCGGCCTTGGTGTCTTCCGGGAGGACTTTCAGAATCTCATCCAGAAGGTCTCCGGTGCCGCTTCCGTTGGCTGCCGATATGCTCCAGACCTCTCCCAGGCCAAGGGCGTAGAAGTCATAGGCATCGTACATCTTCTCTCCGGTGTCCACCTTGTTGGCGCAGAGGACTACGGGCTTCTTGCTGCGGCGCAGAAGGTCTGCTATTTCCGCGTCGTAGTCCGTGATGCCGGTGGCGGCCTCAACCATGAAGAGGACCACATCGGCCTCCTCTATGGCTATGCCAACCTGGCGGCGGATGGCGTCCTCGAAAACGTCGTCACTGTTGGAGGTGTAGCCTCCGGTGTCTACCACGGAGAACTCCCTGCCGCACCATTCGCACTTGCCGTAATGGCGGTCACGGGTGACGCCGGCGGTTTCGTCCACAATGGCCTGGCGCATGCCCACCAGGCGGTTGAAAAGGGTGGATTTTCCTACGTTCGGTCTCCCGACTATCGCAACTAAAGCCATATTCTATTGTTTTTCGTATTTGTACAAGGCGCACGACGAACATGCGTCAGAATAATTGCCGTCACAGACTTTCCGGCCCCTGCGGGCGGCAAGCATTTCAAGTTCTTCCTGCTTGGCGCATTTGATGCCGCGCTTCTGCATCTCCGGATTGGTGGAGATTTCTCCGTTGGGGAAGGGCTTCTTGAAAAAGAAGATGTTCACACCGAGAAGAATCACGGCGAGTCCCACGAAGACTATGGCGGCAAGCAGGGTTTTCATCTGTTAAAGCGGGAACTCGGAGGAGATGGGCTGGTAGTTGTACACGCGGAGCATCATCCTTGCAAACGTCTCTGCCAGAGACACTACGCGGAACTTACTCTGGAACTCCTTCTTTTCCGGATTCAGCGGTATGGTATCCGTCACATAAACTTCGCACAGGGCCGATTTGTCAATTCTCTCATAAGCAGGGCCGGAGAGAACGGGGTGCGTTGCAAATGCGCGCACGCTGTTGGCCCCGCGCTTGAGGAGTTCGTTGGCGGCCTCAGTGAGGGTGCCGGCGGTGTCGATGATATCGTCAATGATCACGATGTCCCTGCCCTCTACCTCACCGATGGGCTGGATCCTTTCTATCACGTTGGCCTTTGCACGGGTCTTGTGGCAGATGACCACCGGAGTATGGAGGTTCTTGGCGTATGCGTGGACGCGCTTGGCGCCGCCCATATCCGGTGCCGCAAGGGTAAGGGTGTCCTTATACTGCCGCTGGAGCTTCTTGAGGATGCTCAGGAAGTCGTAGCTGGCGTAGAGATGGTTCACCGGAAGGTCAAAGAAGCCCTGGATCTGGTCTGCGTGGAGGTCGCAGGTCATGATGGCATCGGCCCCGGCGACCTTGATCATGTTGGCCACCATCTTGGCGCCTATGGAGGTACGGGGCTTGTCCTTGCGGTCCTGGCGTGCCCAGCCGTAGTAAGGAAGTACGGCTATTACCTGGTCTGCCGATGCTCTCTTGGCGGCGTCGATGGTGAGGAGCAGTTCCATAAGGTTGTCTGCCGGCGGGAATGTGCTCTGGATGATGAAGCAGGTGGCGCCGCGGACACTCTCCGTGAAGTACGGCTGGAACTCACCGTCGCTGAACCGGGCTATCTCCAGGGGGCCCAGCTGGACCTCCGGAAAGCCGGGATCCCTCATGCGGTTCATTGCATCCACAACTTTTTCCGCAAAATAGCGGGTTTCATCGCAGGTGAACACCATCATACGGTGCTCGTGAACATCATAACTCATAGCGTTTCAAGAATTTGGCCTATATATGACAGAATTTCTTTCTTTCCGCTGCCGTCCACTGAGGACGAAACGAACACAGGCGGGAGCTCTTCCCACTCCGTGAGAAGGATGCCCTTGTTCTTTAGGATCTGGGCATTGAGGGCCTCAGGGCCCTGCTTGTCCGCCTTGGTGTATATGAT
>CAMJJZ010000141.1 GCA_946406275.1 uncultured Bacteroidales bacterium
ATCGGCCTTGAGCAGAGAGTAATAGATACCATATACACTAAATACGGAATAACCCTTCACCCAGAAGTAGAGCATGTCTAAATTCATCATCGAGGGCGGACACAAGCTGTCCGGAAGCATTACCCCGCAGGGCGCAAAGAACGAGGCCCTGGAAGTAATCAGCGCAGTACTCCTTACCGCGGAGCCGGTCACCATCAGCAACATCCCGGAAATCCTTGACGTCAAGAATCTTATAGAGCTCCTCAGGAACATGGGCGTGAAGGTTACCCGTCACGTTAAGGGCACCTACACCTTCCAGGCCGACGACCTTGACACATCGTACATAGAGACGGAGGAATTCGTGGCCAAGTGTGCTGCCCTCCGCGGAAGCGTGATGGTTGTGGGACCGCTCCTGACCCGCTTTGGCAGTGCCTGGTTCGCAAAGCCCGGTGGAGACAAAATAGGCCGCCGCAGGGTAGACACCCACCTGGACGGCATGATGAAACTGGGCGCCAAGATGGACTATGACCCCAGCCGCCGCGCCTTCCACCTCACCTCCGACGGCCGCCTCACAGGCCGCTACATGCTCCTTGACGAGGCCTCCGTCACCGGTACCGCCAACATCGTCATGGCCGCAGTCCTTGCCAAAGGTACTACCACAATATACAATGCTGCCTGCGAACCGTACCTCCAGCAGCTCTGCAAGATGCTCAACCGCATGGGCGCCTTCATCGACGGCGTAGGCTCCAACCTCCTCCGCATCCACGGCGTAGAGCGTCTGGGCGGCACCCAGCACAAGATCCTGCCGGACATGATCGAGGTGGGCTCCTTCATCGGCATGGCCGCCATCTGCCGCAGCAGCATCACCATCAAGGACGTATCGTACTACGACCTCGGCATCATCCCGGACTCCTTCCGCCGCCTTGGCATAAACCTGGAGCAGAGAGGGGACGATATCTTTGTCCCGGAGCAGGAAAGCTACGAGATTGAGTCCTTCCTGGACGGTTCCATCATGACCCTTGCCGATGCCCCCTGGCCCGGCCTCACCCCGGACCTTTTGTCCGTGATGCTGGTCGTAGCCACCCAGTGCAAAGGCAGCGTCCTCATCCACCAGAAGATGTTCGAGAGCAGGCTGTTCTTCGTTGACCGCCTCATAGACATGGGCGCCCAGATCATCCTCTGCGATCCTCACCGCGCCGTTGTCATCGGCCATGATCATCGCATCACCCTGAAGGCCGCACGCCTTGTGAGCCCCGATATCCGCGCCGGTATTGCCATGCTCCTTGCCGCCATGAGCGCCAAGGGCACCTCCACCATAGACAACATCGAGCAGATAGACCGCGGCTACGAAGACATCGAAGGCCGCCTCAACGCCCTGGGCGCACATATCACCAGGGCATAGCGCCAAGCGCGGTTGATGTCCCCAAAACTGGGACATCAGCTGCATTTTAAGCCGTTTTTGCGGGTGATGGGCCAAATTTTGGGACATCTCCCGCATTTTTGCATTAACATTTTGAAACATCTTTCGTCTATTATGCAGACCGGTCAGATAAAGACAATGAAAAAACTGTTTCTAGCATTAGTATTGACACTCCAGATGGTCGGATGCGCCATGGCGGGCCCGGCCGGGGTACTGAACCTTGTGAACCAGTACAGGTACAGGGAAGACGTAGATGTAATTAGCGTGGGCCCTATGGGAATGAGCCTTCTACGCGTGGTAGCGGGTGCGTCATCCGGCCTGGACAAGGACGTACTAGACCTTCTCAGCATTACTAAAGGTATCAAGAGAATTACCATAGTGGATTTTGAGGATTCCAGCATCAGGGAAGACCTGGCATGGAAACTTGAAAGGGAATTGGAAGGCATGGATCTCATCATGGAGGCCAAGGATGACGGAGAATGTGTAAGGATCTTCGGCCACGATGACGGCGAATGTATACGCGACTTCCTTCTCTATACCTCCGAGGGCACTCTCATCATGACCCGTGGCAAAGTAAACGCAGACAAGATAATCGCCCTTATGGCAAATGACTGAGGCAGCGTTTCATACCGTTTGGATGCCGCTCCAGGAGCACTTCTGGCGCATCGCCTACTACATCCTTGAAAGCAAGGACGATGCATCCGATGCCGTCCAGGACCTGTACCTCAAGCTATGGGGACTGAAAGACACCCTGGACCTGATCCAGAGCCCCAAGGCCTATGGCGGAATGCTCCTCAAAAACCTATGCATAGACAGGGTGCGGCGCGCCAAACCATCGGCCCCGCTGGAGGACACAAACATCCCGGGAAAGGATCCACCGGACCGGGAGCTGGCCGCAAAGGAAGACGTAGCGTTCATAGGAAAAGCCATTCAGGAACTTCCGCCGGGTCAGCGCAAACTTCTAACCCTAAGGGTTGTAGACGGTCTCTCCTATGAGGAGATTTCCAAGAAAACGGGCCTCAGCGGCCTCAATGCAAGAGTCCAGATCTCTCAGGCAAGAAAAAAACTGAAGAAAAAGTATGAAGAATATCGATGAAATATCCAGGCTCAGTGCCGATGACCTTGAACAGATAGGACAGGACGCAAGCGTCCAGGTCCCGGAAGACTTCAGGGTAAGGCTTCCACGCCGCAACAGGGCGGTATGGGCAGTGGCCGCATCGGTTGCCATACTCCTTGGCGTTGGCCTTTGGGCCCTTCCCAAGCCTCCTAAGGACACTTTTGACGATCCTTATCTTGCCTATGCAGCCGTTGAGCAGGCTCTTGGCCGC
>CAMJJZ010000142.1 GCA_946406275.1 uncultured Bacteroidales bacterium
GACCACTTCTTCCTCTGCAACGCCGGCATCACAACAGGCTCCGTCATGGCCGACGGCTCCATAGCCGCCTGCCCCAGCATAAGGGCAGATTACAGCCAGGGCAACATTTACAAGGGGGACGATTTCATGGACGTCTGGAACAACCGCTACCAGATTTACCGTGACCGCACCTGGATGAAAAAGGACGATTGCGCCCGCTGCCGCTACTGGCGCTACTGCCGCGGCAACGGCATGCACCTCCGCGACGCCCAGGGCAAGCTTCTTTTCTGCCACCTGCACCGCCTGCAGGAAAAGTGATGCCCCTCAGACGGTACTGAGAGGCATTCGGGTTAACAAATATTGATACGGTCAGATGATTATTCTTCTGTTGCTGCGGGCTTGAGTTTTGCGGCGAAGGAGATGGTGTAATCTCCCTGGTGCCAGCTGCCCTTCTGGTCCTTTTCAAAGTCAATGGAAAGGTCTTTTTCCGAAAGGACCACGCCCTGGAACTCTCCGCCGTTGGCGGTGCCGTCGATGTCCTCAAGGGTAATGGTGATTTCCTTGGGCTCAGTGGACCAGTCGTTTGCACGGGCGTTCACTTTGCCGTCCTTGTCCGTGAGGAACTCATTGTCTTCCGTCTGGTAATACTGTTTGACACCATTGTCATCAGTATATTCAAGGCGGCTGTAGGAAACCTTTATTCCGGGAATGGGACTGCCGTCCTCTGCGGTGACCTCGCCGATTATCTTGTAATTGGCGTGAGGCATGCCGTATTCGTCCTTGGGCTCTATGATATTGGCAATCTCGCTGCAGCCTCCCAGACCCAGAAAGGTGAGGATGGCGCCAACGATGAGCTCATAGATATGACGGATTCTTGCAATCATAATACTCAGTTCCGGTATTATAGATGCAAGAATCTATGATTTCGTTGCAATAACGTAGTAAAGATTGAGATTCCCGGGACAAGCCCGAGAATGACGAAAAAAAACAAGCCCGAGAATGACGAAAAAAGCGGAATGACGTTAGGGGGCGTAAAAAAACTTCAATAATGGGGCGGCCATGAGGGCCTGGAGGATTTGGTTGCGGGCGAGGAGGTCTTTTACGAACTCGGGGGTGCAGAGGTGGACAGAGATGTCTTCAGTGGGGTCAAGGTGCTGGCCGGTGACCTTTTCCACGCCGATGGCCACGAAAGAGTGAGCCAGATTGGTAGAGGTGGCGGGGTTGGGAGAGAGCACCATGTGCTCACGCCATTCGCCGCCGGAGTAGCCTGTTTCCTCCAGAAGCTCCCTCTGGGCGGCCTGGAGGGGCGTTTCGCCCTCCTCTATCACGCCGCACGGCAACTCGTAACAGGTATTGCCAAGCGCATAGCGGTACTGGCGCTCCATAACAAGAAGGCCATCCTTGGTCACGGCGATTATATTCACCCAGTCCGGGTATTCAAGCACGTAATATTCGTTATTGATACGGCCGTCCGGGAGGCGGGCAACGTCACGCCTGGCGGTGAGCCAGGGGCGTTTTATTAGATACTCGGAGCTCAGGGTCTCCCATGCACCTTCTTTGTTGATCATACCGGTAAAGTTTTGGAACGGAGCCAGGCCGCCACGTCCGCGGGAAGGCGCGGTGAAAGAACGTTGTACACATGCTCATTATACGCATTGAGCCAGTTCCTCTCCGCAGAAGTCAATAATGAAACATCCAGGCAGGAGGTATCAAAATGGCACAGCGTGAGCGTCTCGAAACCAAGCCAGGAGCCGAACTCGTTGTCTCCCACACCACGCACCAGAACTAGGTTTTCGTGCCTTACACCGTGCATGCCTTCACGGTAGATGCCAGGCTCGTCGGAGCATATCATGCCCGGGAGCAGAGGCTGGGAGTTGAAGTTCTGGCGGATGTCCTGCGGGCCCTCGTGCACGTTCAGGAAGAAGCCCACGCCGTGGCCCGTGCCGTGGCCGAAGTTGCGCTTTGCCTGCCAGAGCGGCCCGCGCGCCAGGGCGTCTATCTGGCAGCCGGCCGTTCCACGTGGGAAAAGCGCCATGGCCAGATCGATATGTCCTTTGAGTACTAAAGTATAGTCCTCAACCTCCAGCGGCGTGCAGGGCCCAAGAGGCACCGTACGCGTAATGTCCGTGGTTCCAAAAACGTACTGGCCGCCGGAATCCACAAGGTACAGTCCGTGCGGTTCCAGCAGGGCGGAACCCTCCCTGGGCGTAACGTAATGCGGCAGCGCCGCCCCAGGTCCGTAGGCCGATATGGTTTCAAAACTGTCACCCCTGTACCCAGGAATCTCCGCACGGAGAGAACCCAGATACTGAGCGGCCTGCCACTCGTCCACCTGCCCGGCTTTATGCGAAAGCCAGAACAGGAATTTCTCCATGACGATGCCGTCCTCAACGTGCGCTTCCCGCATTCCATCTATCTCAGTGGCGTTTTTCACCGCCTTCATGAGCGGCACCGGAGAAGCGCAGTATTCCACCTGCGGCAGCGAATCGCCTTCGTCGATGGCTTCCCTCAGGGAGAGGTTGATCTCACCGGGATCCACGCAAATCTTGTCCACCCCGTCCAGCTTCAGGGAGCTCAGGGCGAAGGCCACATCGTCATAATCCCTGATCTGGACGCCGTCGGCGGCAAGTTCCGCAAAGGAATCTGCGGTATCTGGATCCGGGTCCGCGAACACATCCTTGCGGACGAACCAGAAGGCATCGTCCATGGTTACAAGGAGGTAGGAGATGACCACGGGATTGTACT
>CAMJJZ010000143.1 GCA_946406275.1 uncultured Bacteroidales bacterium
TTGTGTGAGAGCGGGGACTAGATGGTGCCCTGCTCGAGCATGGCGGTGGCGACTTTCATGAAGCCGGCGATGTTGGCGCCCTTCACGTAGTCTACGGTGCCGTCGGCCTTGGTGCCGTACTTGACGCACTGCTCGTGGATGGACTTCATGATGAAGTGGAGCTTGTCGTCAACTTCCTTGGCGTCCCAGGAGATATGCTCTGCGTTCTGGGTCATTTCCAGACCGGAGGTGGCAACACCACCAGCGTTCACGGCCTTACCGGGAGCGAAGAGGATGCCGTTGTGCTGGAAGAAGTGGATTGCTCCGGGCTGGCAGCCCATGTTGGAGACTTCGCAGCAGCACCAGCAGCCGTTTGCCTTCAGTTCCTTTGCATCGTCCTCAGAGAGCTCGTTCTGGAATGCGCAAGGGAGAGCGATGTCGCAAGGGATGCTCCAGGCCTTCTTGCCGGCGGTGAACTTTGCCTTTGCGGGGAATTTGTCGGCCATATCCTGAACCTTGTTGCGGTTGGATGCACGCATAACAAGCATGTAGTCGATCATTTCCTTGTCGATGCCGGCGGGAATCTCGCAGACGCCGTCCGGACCGGAGATTGCAACAACCTTTGCACCAAGCTCGGTGGCCTTAATGGCTGCGCCCCATGCTACGTTACCGAAGCCGGAGAGAGCGACCTTCTTGCCCTTGATGTCCTTGCCAGCCTTCTCCAGGAGGTGCTGGGTGAAATAGAGAGCGCCGAAGCCGGTGGCCTCAGGACGAAGGATGGAACCGCCCCAGGTGCCGCCCTTACCGGTGAGAACGCCGGTGTTGTACTCGCGGGCCAGCTTCTTGTACATGCCGTACATGTAACCGATTTCGCGGCCGCCTACGCCTACGTCGCCTGCAGGGATATCCTGGTCAGGGCCGATGCAGTTCCAGAGCTCAAGCATGAACGCCTGGCAGAAACGCATGATTTCGTCGTTGGACTTGCCTACGGGGTCAAAATCGGAACCGCCCTTTGCGCCGCCCATAGGGAGGGTGGTGAGAGCGTTCTTAAAGGTCTGTTCAAAGCCCAGGAACTTGAGCATTGAAGGGGTCACGGCCTTGTGGAAGCGGAGACCGCCCTTGTAGGGACCGATTGCGCTGTTGAACTGGATGCGGTAGCCGGTGTTGGTCTGGACCTCGCCCTTATCGTCAATCCAGGTGACGCGGAAGGAGAAGATGCGGTCCGGCTCTACCAGACGCTCAACGATCTTTGCCTTCTCGAACTCAGGGTGCTGGTTGTAGACCTCTTCGATGGACTCCAGTACTTCCTGAACAGCCTGCAGGTACTCTTTCTCTGTGGGATACTTGGCCTGAAGGCGTGCCATGATGTCAGTTGTTTTCATGATAGGAATCAGTAATTTGTTTTAGTAGTTATAATAAAATAGGAATAATCGTAAATTCCGTTACAAATTTAAAGAAATAAACGGGAATTCCCAATAATATTTGAAGGAAAAAGAAAAAACTTCATTTCATGGTTATTAAACGGATTATTGCTAAATTTGTAGGATAAAACAAAATAGGCAGAAACGTAATAAAACCTATAATAATGGAAAAGAAATTCAACGTGAAGTATTGTGTCTTTCTGCCCATTGTGCTCATAGTCACAATCTTTCTCCTGGCGGTTCCCGTAAGTTTCTTCGGGATTGACGCCCTCACGGTGGTTCAGCAAAGGGTCATCGCCCTGTTTGTCTTTGCCGCCCTCATGTGGATATTCGAGATTATCCCCAACTGGACCACCTCGCTGCTGGTAATCGTCATCGCCCTTCTCACCGTTTCGGACAAGGGCCTCGGCTTCCTTTGCAAGCCGGAGTTCGGCCAGCTTGTGGGCTTCAAGAGCATCATGGCTGCATTCGCAGACCCTGTTGTGATGCTGTTCCTGGGCGGTTTCGTCCTTGCAATAATGGCAGAGAAGTACGGCCTTGACGTTACCATGGGCCGTGCGCTTCTGGGACTCTTCGGAACCAAGCCCAAGTGGGTCCTTCTGGGATTCCTGGTGGTTATCTCCGTATTCTCCATGTTCATGTCCAACACCGCCACCGCCGCAATGATGCTGGCTTTCCTGGCTCCCGTGCTGGGCACCCTTCCGGCCGATGATAAAGGTAAGATCGGCCTTGCACTGAGTATCCCGGTGGCAGCGAACATCGGCGGTATCGGCACTCCCATCGGCACGCCTCCCAATGCTACGGCAGTGAAGTTCCTGGCAGAGTCCGGCGCTGAGGTTCCCTTCATGACCTGGATGGTTCACATGATTCCCTACGTGGCCATCATGATTTTCCTTGCATGGCTCCTCCTCCAGTTCTTCTTCCCCTTCAAGACCAAAGAGCTCAAGCTTGAGATCCCGGAGAACAAGAAGCCCCATACCTGGAAAACCACGGTTGTCTGGATTACCTTCATCGGCACCATCCTCCTGTGGATGACGGAGAGTGTCACCAAAATCAATTCCAACATTGTTGCCCTGATACCCCTTGGCGTCCTTACCGCCTGCGGCATTTTCACGAAGGACGACATCAAGGAAATCAACTGGAGCGTGCTCTGGCTGGTAGCCGGCGGCTTTGCCCTGGGTACCTGCCTGCAGGGAACCGGGCTTGCCAAGGTGCTCATCGGCGCCATCCCGTTCGGCAGTATGAGCGTGGTCCTGGTGCTTGTAATCGCAGGCCTTGTGTGCTACTTCCTCTCCAACTTCAT
>CAMJJZ010000144.1 GCA_946406275.1 uncultured Bacteroidales bacterium
CTATGAGTGAGTATATCGTATCGGCAAGGAAGTACAGGCCGGACTCCTTCGAAACGCTCATCGGCCAGGATACCATAGCAAGGACGCTGTCAAACTCCATCAAGAGGGGGCAGCTTGCACACGCATACCTTTTCTGCGGGCCGCGCGGCGTGGGTAAGACCACCACCGCACGCATCTTCGCAAAGATGATCAACTGCTCCAATCCGGGTCCGGACATGGAGCCCTGCGGAGAGTGCGAATCCTGTGTGAGCTTCAAGGAAGGCCGTTCCTACTGCATCCATGAGCTTGACGCCGCCTCCAACAACTCCGTGGAGGACATCAAGACTCTCATGGACCAGGTTCAGGTACCGCCGCAGGTGGGAAAATACAGCGTGTATATCATAGACGAGGTCCACATGCTCTCCACCCAGGCCTTCAACGCCTTCCTCAAGACGCTTGAAGAGCCCCCGGCACATGCCATCTTCATACTGGCCACCACGGAGAAACACAAGATTCTCCCCACCATCCTGAGCCGCTGCCAGACATACGATTTCAACCGCATCACCATCCCGGACATGGTCCGGAATCTCCGCACCATAGCCACCAGGGAAGGCGTCACCATAGACGATGAATCCCTCCACGTAATAGCCTCCAAGGCCGATGGCGCCATGCGCGACGCCCTCACCATCTTTGACCAGACAGTAGCCTTCTGCGGCACCGAGGTCAAGTACGATGACGTAATCCGCAACCTCGGCGTCCTGGACTACGAGTACAGTTTTGCCATGGTGGATAACTTCCTCACCGGAAACTACGGCGCCGCCCTCCTCTCATTTGACGAGATCCTTGCAAAGGGCTTCAACGCCCTGCACTTCGTAGCATCGCTCTCATCCCACCTCAGAGACCTCATAGTTGCCAAGACAGGAGGTCTGGAGGCCCTTCTGGAACTTCCCGAGTCCCTCAAGCAGCGCTACAGGGAACAGGCTGCAAAATGCGACGTCAAGTTCCTCTTCGATGCCCTTGGCATCACCACAGGCTGCGAAAGCGCCTACAAGAGCGCCGTGAATCCCAGGCTGCATATTGAGTATGCAATCATGAAGCTCAGCTTTCTGGTGAATGCGCCCGCCAAACAGGAGATTCCCGGGACAAGCCCGAGAATGACGCAGCAAGTAGCAAGCCCGAAAGTGACGCAGGCTGAAGCACCGGCCAAGCCGGCACCGGCACCTGCCACTGCTCCTGCTGTTGCGCCGGAAGCCGCACCTGCAAGTGCGCATACACCTGCACCCGCACCCAGAAGGAGAACGGCAAAGACGGGATCGGCACTGTCTATGAATGCACTGATGGAGGAGAAGAAGGAAGAGGAGAAGCCGGAGGAGGCCGCTCCGGTGGCCGCTCAGCTGCCGGACGACGACACCGTGCGTCTCCAGTGGAAAGAGCTTGCCAAGCAGTATGCAGACAAGCCCCGCCTTGCCAGCACCATCGCCAACGGCCACACGGAAGTCCGTGAAGATGGCGGCGTGAAAATTGTAGATTTCATAGTCAAGAACGAGGCTCAGAAGCAGTGGATAGAAGATAAACTCCTAAGGGACCTTGAAACCAAACTCCGTGGCCTCCTGGGCACGCCCAAGGTAAACATCCTTGTGTCCGTCACCCCGGAAGAACCCACCGAAAAGGTCCCCTACATGCCCGAAGAAAAGGCCAAAGACCTCATGGACAAGAACCCTGACTTCAAAGCCTTCGCCGCCGACCTCGGTCTGGACACTAAATAACTACGTCATTCCGGACTTGTTTTTTACGTCATCCCCGACCTGATCGGGGATCTCATACAACAGAATATGAAATTAAGAGCAGAACAACTTGTCAAGAAATACGGCGTCCGCACCGTTGTGAAGGGCGTGAACATGGAAGTGGAGCAGGGAGAGATAGTGGGCTTCCTGGGCCCCAACGGTGCTGGCAAGACCACCAGCTTCTACATGATCACCGGCCAGATCAAGCCCAACGGCGGTCGTATTTTCATAGATGACGACGAAGGCGGCTCCGTGGAGCTCACCACGCTCCCCATGTACAAGAGGGCCCAGAAGGGCATCGGATACCTCCCCCAGGAGGCTTCCGTATTCCGCCGCATGTCCGTAGAGGACAACATAATGTCCGTTATGGAAGTATCGTCCTCAACGAAGGACATGACCAAGGAGCAGCGCATAGAGCGTATGGAAAGGCTCATCGACGAGTTCAATCTCTCCAAGGTCCGCAAGTCCCTGGGTATCCAGCTTTCCGGTGGTGAGCGCCGTCGCTGCGAGATTGCCCGCGCCCTTGCCGTAGACCCCAAGTTCATCCTTCTGGACGAGCCCTTCGCCGGAGTTGACCCCATTGCCGTGGAGGACATCCAGTACATCATCGCCAAACTCAAGTACCGCAACATAGGCGTCATCATCACGGACCACAATGTTGGCGAAACCCTGGCCATCACGGACCGTGCTTATCTGCTGTATGAAGGCGTAATCCTGCAAGAAGGTACTCCTGAGCAACTTGCGGCCGACGAAGATGTCCGCACAAAGTATCTTGGCTCCGGTTTCGTGCTCAAACGTTCCAAGTCTGTGGAGCGCGCACGCAAAGAAATGACCGGCCACGAATAGTTTTGGCACGGCTCTTGCATTTACTCTAACCGGTTAGTATTAGTTGGTTAGTTTTT
>CAMJJZ010000145.1 GCA_946406275.1 uncultured Bacteroidales bacterium
TCCAGCCTCACAACGGAGAGTTCATCTTCTCCTTCCCCAAGGTTACCACCACCGCCGTCCGCGTAATAGGCGACGATGCGGTCCTCATCCACTGGAACAAGTATACCAAAGACGTATCGGCATTCATTTCAATAACGGAACTTCAGGTTTATGAAGCGAAGTAGCTTAATACTGGTCCTGGCACTGTGTGCCGCCGCCTGCGCCCCCAAGGCTCCGGAAAGCGTGACCCTCACCAAGGATGCGCTCATGGACAAGATCATGGGCGGCTGGGCCGGCCAGACCATAGGCGTGGTTTACGGCGCCCCCACTGAGTTCAAGTTCACCGGAACCCTTATTCCGGACAACATGCCCATCTCCTGGGGAGAGGGCTACGTGAAGCACTGGTGGGACCGCAAGCCCGGCCTCTTTGACGATGTTTACAACGACCTTACATTTGCGGAAGCATTTGAGCAGCTGGGACTTGACGCATCGTCCAAAGACCTTGCGATCCGCTTTGCATACGCCCCCTACCACCTTGCCCACGCCAACCAGGCGGGCCGCTACAACGTGCGCCAGGGCATAATGCCTCCGGAATCCGGAAGCTGGCTCAACAACCCTCACGCGGACGATCTGGACTTCCAGATAGAAGCGGATTTCGTGGGCCTCATGGCCCCGGGAATGATTCCCCAGGCGCTTGACATAGCAGACCGCGTTGGCCACATCATGAACAGCGGCGACGGCTTCTACGGCGGCGCCTTCGTTGCCGGCCTGTACAGCGCGGCTTTCGTTGAAAGCAACCCCGCAAAGATTGTGGACATGGCCCTGGAAGGCATCCCGCAGGAAAGCACATTCTGGCAGTGCCTCAATGACGTACGCCTGCTTCACAAGAAGTATCCCAAGGACTGGAAAGCCGCTTGGTTCGAGCTTCTAAAGAAATGGGACCGCGACGCCGGCTGCCCCAAGGGCGTATTCCTGAGCTTCAACATAGACGCAAAGATAAACTCCGCATATGTTGCAATGGGTCTGCTTTACGGCGAGGGCGACTTCGGAAAATCCCTTGAGATTTCTACCCGCTGCGGCCAGGACAGTGACTGCAATCCGGCCACCGTTGGCGGTGTTCTAGGCGTAGTGCTTGGCCTTGACAAGATGCCCGCCTTCTGGAAAGACCCAGTGATGGAAATCTGGGACCTTGACTTCGAAGGCACGGACGTATCCCTTGCCAAGGGTTCCCAGTACAGCTTTGACCAGGCCCTCCAGCTCATTGAAAAGAATGGCGGAGAGGTTCGCGAAAACGTGGTTGTAATACCCCAGAAGCCCGTTCAGGTGCTTCCTCTGGAGCAGAACTTCGTGAACACCTTCCCCATCTACCGTGACCAGAAAGACGCTTGGATGAGCGATGAATATGAGTTCGACTTCTCCGGCAACGGCTTCGTGATCTGGGGCAACCTGGTGTGCCTCAGGGGCATCACGGCGGATTACGCCGCACGCGTTTCCAAAAAGCACGTGGGCTCCGAAGTCTTCGCCCTTGCAGAGGAGCAGGACCCCTACGTTGCTGAAATCGAAGTCTGGATAGACGGACAGCTCGACCAGGTTTCCCTCCTTCCCATGAAGGGCACCTCCCGCAAGCTTGAACCCGCCTGGAAATACCTCCTCCCGGAAGGCCGCCACAACGTTAAGATGATCTGGCGCAACGCAAAGCCGGACACCTACCTCCTCAGAATCAACGCCATACAATACTATAGCGAAAAACCGAATGAAGACGTCTACTATCATAATTAGCGGCCTCCTGGTCCTTGCATCCTGCACCGCCAAGGTCCCTTACGGCGACATCGTCACCATGTCGGACGCCACCCTCATGGACAAGATCAAGGGCGGCTGGTACGGCCAGACCATAGGCTGCACCTACGGCGGCCCCACGGAGTTCAAGTACAAGGGCGGCCTGATGATGGAGGAAATCCCCATCCCTTGGTACGATGACTACATCTACGACACGTACATCGAGGACCCGGGCCTCTACGACGACGTCTACATGGACCTCACCTTCATGGAAACAATGCTCAAGTACGGCCTGGACGCCCCTGTGGAGGAGTATGCCAAGGCGTTTGCCTATGCCGACTACAAGCTCTGGCACGCCAACCAGGCTGCCCGATATAATATCCTCAACGGGCGCGGCGCCCCTGAAAGCGGCCACTGGAAATTCAACCCCCACGCGGACGACATAGACTTCCAGATAGAGGCGGATTTCATCGGGATGCTGTACCCCGGGCAGGTGAACAAGGCTTCTGAACTGAGCGACCGCATCGGCCATATCATGAACTACGGCGACGGCTGGTACGGAGGCGTCTACATCGGCGCGATGTACTGCCTGGCCTATGTCTGCGACGATATCCCTACCATCGTCACGGAGGCCCTCAAGACCATTCCGGAAGGCACAAAGTTCCACAGCACCATCTCCGATGTCATCAAGTACTGGAAGAAGTACCCCAAGGACTGGAAACAGTGCTGGTTCGAGGTTACCAACCGCCACGCCAACGACGTTGGCTGCCCTGAGGGCGTCTGGAACGGCTTCAACATTGACGCCACCATCAACAGCGCCTTCGTGGTCATCGGCCTTCTTTACGGAGAAGGGG
>CAMJJZ010000146.1 GCA_946406275.1 uncultured Bacteroidales bacterium
CGGTGCGGACGAGGCTCGAACTCGCGACCCCCGGCGTGACAGGCCGGTATTCTAAACCGACTGAACTACCGCACCAAGTTTTCAGTGAACTTCCCTTTCCTTGCGGATTGGGATTGCAAAGGTAAGCAAAAAAACTGAATCTCCAAAAATTATTAAAGTTTTTTTACAACACCTATTTCAGGATAAGCGTCTGGACGAAACTGACGGTGTTGTTGTCCTGGGTGAAGAGGGGGTCTTTGGAGAGATAGTCGTTGATTTTTTCCACGAGGGCGTCCTTTTGGAAGAGGAGCTGGTTGCGGATGACGGAGGAGGAGAGGGTGATGAATAGTTTTCCACCGCGGAAATAGCGCCTCATGGTGTAGGGGGCGGCGCCGGAACAGGCGTCCCAGGCCTCGTATATGCGCTGGGTGTTGAGGCCGGCGGCTATTTTCATCTGCTTTATGTAGGCCGATACAACCTCTTCCATGGTCATGGCCTCCTTGCGATGGATCTGTACGGTCCTCTTAGGCTCTTGCATGGAATTCTCCTTTAATTGTATCGAAGTACGCGCGGTCTTCCGTGATGCGGTCCACTATGCTGCTTAGGCGGGCGCTGTCTGTATCGGTTATGAAGATCTGGCCGAAGTCCGCGCCGGCGACCATCCCGATGAGGTTGGAGATGCGGCCTAGGTCAAGCTTGTCGAAGACATCGTCCAGAAGGAGGATGGGAGGGAAGCCGTAGGCCTTGGTCATAATGCTGTACTGGGCGAATTTGAGGGCGACCAGGAAGGATTTCTGCTGGCCCTGGCTGCCTGCGTGGCGGATTGGGTGGCCGTCCATGAGGAAGAGAAAATCGTCCCTCTGGGGGCCTGAGGAGGTGAAGCGGAGGGCAAAGTCGCGGTCCCTTCTGGCGGCGAAAAGCTGGGAAAGGGGAGTGCTCTCGGAATCCGCCTTATACTCTATGGAAACGCTTTCCCCGCCACCGGAAATGAGGCGGTAGTACTCCGCCACCACCGGCTGGAGCTGACGGGTGAATTCTCTCCGGGACGATACTATCTTCCGGGCCAGCGGCTCCATCTTAAGGTCCAGGACCTCAAGGAGTTCCGGGCTTGGGGAATCGTCCTTGAGGATCTTGTTGCGCTGGGCCAGGAGACGGTTGTAGCCTTGCGCTGCTGCAAGGTACTCGTGGTCCATCTGGGAAAGGACGGAATTGGCAAGCCTGCGCCTGTCCTCGCCGCCTTCGCTCACAAGGACGGTGTCTCCGGGGGAAACCATTACTACGGGGAGAAGGCCTATGTGGTCGCTCATCCTGGTGACGGGCTTTCCGTCGCGGGAAAGCTTCTTGTCACCGTCCGATACTTTAATGGAGAAACGGGATTCCGTGCCGTTTTCCATGGTGTAGGTTCCTCCTATTGCGAAGCTTTCCGCGCCGTAGCGGCAGTTGAGCCTGTCAGGGCTCGGGAAAGCGCTCTTGGTCATTGACAAATAGTAGATTGCGTCCAGGAGGTTGGTCTTTCCCTCTCCGTTGTTGCCGCTGATGCAGTTCACGTTGGGGGAGAAGCATATTTCCTGAAGGGCTATGTTCCGGAAGTCCTGTACTACTATTTTTTTAAGAGAGGGCATGGCGCTTTCAATTACATTGCAAATATATAATTTTTTTCGTAATTTTGCAGGCTGTTAAGGCCCGGGGCCTTTCAATTGACAAGTAATAAAGACAAACAATATGGCAAAAATTACCAAAGCAGAGGAACGCCAGCAGAACGTTGCTGAGGCCGTTTCCAAGACAGAAGAATTCTTCAAGAAATACTCCAACCTCATCTATGGTTGCGTTATCGGAGTGCTTGTCCTGGCACTTGCAATCATCGCCTACAACCGCTTTATCCTTCAGCCCAAGAAGGCACAGGCAGTTGAGCAGCTTGCCCAGGCAGAGCGTTGGTTCGAGGCAGGTGAGTATGAGCTTGCCCTCACCGGGGACGACAACTCCCTCGGTCTTGAAGACATCATCGCAAAGTACGGTTCCAAGGCTGGTGAGGCAGTTTATCTGTATGCAGGCGTTGCAAAGTACCGCACCGGTGCGTATGAGGAGGCTCTTTCACTCCTCAAGAAGTACAAGGGTTCCGATCCCATCATGCTTGGCCGCGCCCAGGCTTGTGTAGGTGACACATATGTGGAGCTTGGTGAGTACGCAAACGCCGTATCATGGTACACCAAGGCCGCAAAGACCACGGACAACGTGTTCGCAGCAGGTTACCTCCTCAAGGCCGGTATCGCCGCAGAGGAACTCGGAGACAACGCCAAGGCCCTTTCCTTCTACAAGGAGATCAAGGACCAGTACGCCAACGCCCCCGAGGCCATGGAGATCGATAAGTACATCACCCGCATTGAAACAGCCGAGTAATCATGGGAAGAGCATTTGAATTCCGCAAGGAACGCAAGATGAAGCGTTGGGGCCACATGGCCAAGACCTTCACCAAGTTAGGCAAGGAAATCACCATCGCCGTAAAGCAGGGCGGTGCGGAAGTAACCGGTAACCCTCGTCTGCGTGCCCTTATAGCTGAGGCTAAGGCAGAGCAGATGCCCAAGGAAAACATCGAGCGCGCCATCAAGAAGGCCACCGAGGCCAAG
>CAMJJZ010000147.1 GCA_946406275.1 uncultured Bacteroidales bacterium
TCCATGCCGGAAAGGCCAACATGTTCCTCTCCCCCATCTTCAGGGACACCCTGGCAGGCGTTTCCGGCGCCCAGATAGAGCTTTACGACACCGACGGCGCCGCCGGTGCCGCCAAGGGCGCAGGCATGGGAGCCGGCATCTACCGCACCCCCCGCGAAGCCTTCGCCACCCTTGACCGCCTCGCCGTCATCACCCCCTCCCACGAGGACCAGTACAAAGAGGCTTACGAACTTTGGAAGTCAAGACTATAGTCATTCCAGGCTTGACCCGGAATCTTAAACAAGTAAATATATTATTAACCATTATACATTATGAAAGAATACTTCCCTACAATTGGAAAAATCCCTTTCGAGGGCCCCAAGAGCAAGAATGTCCTTGCATTCCATTATTATGACGCCAACCAGGTAGTCATGGGAAAACCCATGAAGGAATGGCTCAAATTTGCCATGGCATGGTGGCACACCCTGGGCGCAGCATCCGCTGATCCCTTCGGCGGCCAGACCCGCTCCTACGCATGGGACGAAGGCGAATGCCCCTACTGCCGCGCAAAGGCAAAGGCCGACGCCGGCTTCGAGATCATGCAGAAGCTTGGCATCGAGTACTACTGCTTCCATGACATAGACCTCGTAGAGGACTGCGAAGACCTTGACGAGTACGAGGCCCGCATGAAGGACATCACGGACTACCTCCTGGAGAAGCAGAAAGAGACCGGTATCAAGAACCTATGGGGCACCGCAAACGTGTTCGGTAACAAGCGCTACATGAACGGCGCCGCCACCAATCCTCAGTTCGATATTGTGGCCCGCGCCGCTGCTCAGATCAAGAACGCCATCGACGCCACCATCAAGCTTGGCGGTACCGGATACGTGTTCTGGGGCGGCCGTGAAGGCTACTACACCCTCCTCAACACCCAGATGCAGAGGGAGAAGGACCACCTTGCCAAGATGCTCACCGCAGCCCGCGACTACGCACGCGCAAAGGGCTTCAAGGGCACCTTCCTCATCGAGCCCAAACCTATGGAGCCCACCAAGCACCAGTACGACGTGGACACGGAGACCGTCATCGGCTTCCTCCGCGCCAACGGCCTTGACAAGGACTTCAAGGTGAACATCGAGGTGAACCACGCCACTCTGGCCGGCCACACCTTCGAGCATGAACTCACCGTGGCCGTGGACAACGGCTTCCTTGGCAGCATCGACGCCAACCGCGGCGACGCCCAGAACGGCTGGGATACGGACCAGTTCCCGGTGGATCCTTACGACCTCACCCAGGCCATGATGCAGATCATCCGCAACGGCGGATTCAAGGACGGCGGCACCAACTTCGACGCCAAACTGCGCCGCTCTTCCACCGACCCTGAGGACATCTTCATTGCCCACATCAGCGCAATGGATGCAATGGCACACGCACTCCTTAACGCCGCTGCAGTCCTTGAGGAAAGCCCTCTGTGCGAGATGGTTGCAAAGCGCTACAGCAGCTTTGACAGCGGTCTTGGCAAGAAGTTCGAGGAAGGCAAGGCAACCCTTGAGGAACTCTACGAGTATGCCAAGAAGAACGGCAACCCCGTAGCCGAATCCGGCAAACAGGAACTCTACGAGACTCTGCTTAACCTCTACGCCAAGTAATGGAAACCTATAGACAAAAAGGGTCACCGGCCTATCTGTTCGGGATAGTGCTGGTGGCCGTTATTGGCGGTCTGCTCTTTGGATATGACACTGCCGTCATATCCGGAGCGGAGCGGGGATTGCAGGCGTTTTTCCAGGGGGCGGCGGACTTTACGTACACGGCCGGATGGCATGGATTCACCACCTCAAGTGCGCTTATCGGCTGTATAATCGGTGCGTTCCTGAGCGGCCTGCTATCGTCAAAATTCGGTCGTAAAAAGTCGCTGTTCATTGCAGGTATTCTGTTCCTTTTGAGCGCCCTTGGATCTTACTATCCGGAGTTCATTTTCTTTGAAAAAGGAGCCGCTTCAAAAGGACTGCTTGTAGCGTTCAACTGCTACCGCGTACTGGGCGGAATAGGCGTTGGAATAGCATCCGCGCTGTGCCCTATGTACATAGCGGAAGTTGCCCCTGCAAACAAGCGCGGAAAGCTGGTTTCATGGAACCAGTTCGCCATCATTTTCGGCCAGCTTGTAGTGTACTTCGTGAACTTTCTCATCATCCGTTCACACGCCTCTGATCCGGACGTCGTAGCCTGGACAAACGCAGTGGGCTGGAGAGTGATGTTTGTATCGGAATCGGTACCCGCCGGGCTGTTTGCACTTTTGATACTTCTGGTACCAGAAACGCCTCGTTATCTTGCACTTAGCGGAAACGACCACAAGGCTCTCACGGTACTTTCCAACATCAACGGAGAAGCCCGTGCAAGAGAGATCCTTGCCGATATTAAAGCTACCGCGGTGGAGAAGACGGAGAAGCTTTTCTCCTACGGTTTCCTGGTGGTTTTCATAGGCATAATGCTGTCGGTTTTCCAGCAGATTATCGGCATCAATGCGGTGCTTTATTTCGCCCCCAGAATCTTCGAATCAATGGGCGTTTCCAACAACATGCTGTTCACCGTAATCATGGGTGTAATCAACATAA
>CAMJJZ010000148.1 GCA_946406275.1 uncultured Bacteroidales bacterium
GGTACGGGAGGGCGTTTCCGCCGGCGCCGATATCCTGGGTCATGTCCATGGGGGTGCCCTCGAAGTGGTCACGCATTACGTCGGCGACCTGCTTCACGCTGATGGTCTTGCGGGGGAATACCCAGAGGGGAAGTTCTCCGTCAAGATTCTGGCCCATAACATAGTCAAGGTACGCGTACGCGTCGCGGGTGATGGCGCGGCCGTCCTGGTCAAAGAATGAGAACCAGCCGTCCGTGAGGATGTTAAAGGCGCTCCATACGCGGGCATCGCACCCGCGGACGGTGCCGAAGTCGATGGGAGCGTATGCCTTCTTGAAGCTGAACTCGCTGTCAAGGCCGTCGAAATAGCCCTTCTTGCGGGCAAAAGTGATTACGTCCGGGGCGTAGAGACAGTTGTCCGGATCGTCCATGGGGAACTTGCCTATGCGGGCCTGGTTGGCATGGCCGCTGATGGCTCCGTCAGGAATTCGCATTGCCACCCACACGATGCCCTTCTGCATGTTGACGCCGTTCTTGTAGTTCATTCCTTTACCGATGAGTTCCATGATCCAGGCCTCTTTCTTATCGGCAATTGAGAAGGTCTCGCCCTCCGATGCGTAGCCGTAGCGGTTTGCAAGGTCTACGATTACGTCGATGGCTTCGCGGGCGGTCTTGGCCCTCTGAAGGGCGATATATATTAAGGAACCGTAGTCGATTCCGCCTTTCTTGTCCTCAAGCTCCGGACGGCCACCCCAGGTGGTCTCGGTAATGATTACCTGGTGTTCGTTCATGTTGCCCACGGTCTGGTAGGTGTGCATCACCTGCTCTATTTCGCCAAGGTAACGGTTTGAATCCCAGTCGTATATCTTGAGCATTGAGCCCGCCGGCCAGTCTGCCGCGGGATGGTAGTAGAGCTCCCCGAAAAGATAGTGGGAGTCTGCGGCGTAAGACACCAGAACGGAGCCGTCACGGCTTGCGCCGGCGGTAACTATCACGTTGGTGCATGTATTGCCCTCCGCCACGGACATAAGGATTCCGGCGGTTACGGCAAGGGCTTTGAGCATCGATTTTCTCATCGTTTTTGCGCTTTTTCAATTAAATGCGTAATTTTGTCGTCTGACAACAGACTGCAAATATATGAAATTTTTTCGTTTGACTTGCCTTTTGGCCGTCTTATCTGCTTTTGTCACACCGCTGAAGGCCCAGAATCAGGGCCCCCAGACGCCGGAGCAGCAGGAAAAGCAGATGATGGAATACATTGACAAAGAGGTACAGCGCCTCACGGACCTCCTGGACCTGGAGTACTGGCAGGAGTTCTACGTGGATTCTACCCTCACGCACGATTACCACGCCATGAGTGAAGAGATGCAGAAACTGCAGGCGGCAAAAGTGGAGAACACGGACCTGTACGTAAACGTGCAGGATAAATGGGCGGAACAGATAGACGCCACCTACAAGCGCATCTTCAACGAAGCCCAGTGGAAAAAATACTGGAAAAGCGGCGCGGAAAGGGCCCAGAAGGCGCGCGACAAACGGAAAAAATAGTTAACTTTGCATCCACTATGAAAGAAGCAATAGAACAGATTTACAAGGAACTCCAGGAGCTCAAGGCCGCCACCCTGAAAGAGGCGGAAGAGGCCCGCGTAAGGTTCCTTGGCAAGAAAGGTGAGGTAACCGCGCTCATGGAGCAGTTCCGCACCGTTGCGCCGGAACTCAAGAGGGAGTACGGCCAGAAGCTCAACGAGCTCAAGAAGTTCACTCTTGCAAAGATAGAAGAGCTCAAGGACGCCGCAGAGGCCGCTTCCGGCCCCGCATCGGCATCAGGAGAAGACCTCTCCATGCCCGGAGACTCCATGGCCCTTGGTTCCCGCCATCCGGTATCAATAGTCCGCCAGCAGATTGTGGACATCTTCCGCAAGTTTGGCTACGATGTGGCAGAAGGTCCGGAAATTGAGGACGATTACCACGTATTCGAGGCCCTCAACTTCCCTCCCAACCATCCCGCCCGCGAGATGCAGGACACCTTCTTCGTGAGCACCGGCCACCTGAATCCGCTTCTTCTCAGGACCCACACCTCCTCAGTGCAGGTGCGCACCATGGAATCCCAGCCGCTGCCCATCCGCGTGGTGTGCCCCGGCCGCGTGTTCCGTAACGAGGCCATCAGCGCCCGCGCCCACTGCATCTTCCATCAGGTAGAGGGTCTTTACATTGACAAGAACGTCACTTTCGCAGACCTCAAGCAGGCCATCCTGCTCTTTGCACGCGAAATGTTCGGCCCGGACACTGAAATCCGCATGAGGCCCTCCTACTTCCCCTTCACGGAACCTTCCGCTGAGGTGGACGTAAGCTGCAACATATGCAAAGGCAAGGGCTGCAACATATGCAAAGGCACCGGCTGGCTGGAAATCATGGGCTGCGGAATGGTAGACCCCAACGTCCTCAAAGCCAGCGGCATAGACCCCAATGTCTATAGCGGCTTCGCCTTCGGCATGGGCGTAGAACGCATCGCCATGCTCAAGTGGCAGGTCAACGACCTCCGCCACTACTTCGAGAACGACATGCGCTTCCTCCAGGAGTTCGCCACCGCCACGGAAGTCTAG
>CAMJJZ010000149.1 GCA_946406275.1 uncultured Bacteroidales bacterium
CCTCACGCGAACGGCACCAGGGTGGACTTCGAGCAGAAGTACATCCCAAGGACCAGGGTCAAAATAGGGCATGACCTCCACTATAAACTGGAGGACGATCATTATGTCTATCTGGAGTCCTTCAGCGCCTACAACAATACGGCCTACAACTTCACTCTGGAAGACCTTTCCGGCGGCCACCTCCGTTCAAAAATAACGGCGGAAAGCGCCCAGTACGATACCCTTACCGGCAAGTGGAAGCTCCGCAACTACTTCATCCGTGACTACGGAGAGGGCATGACGGACCACATCCGCAGCGGCCGCCAGATGGACACAGTCCTGAGCCTCACGCGCGAGGACTTCTTCCGCAACAAGTTCACCATCCAGCGCCTGAACGAGGGCGAGCTGGAGGCCCTCATTGCCACCCAGAAGGCCCGCGGAGATGCCTCCGTGAAGCATGCACTAATCGAGAAGAACCAGCGATACTCGCTTCCTATATCGGCCATAATCCTCACCATCATAGGCGTTTCCCTCTCCACCAAGAAGAGGAGGGGAGGAATGGGCCTAAACCTGGCGGCGGGAACGGCACTGGGATTCTCCTATATCCTGTTCATGCAGTTCAGCGAGATGTTCGTGGCTACGGACACCCTTCCTGCGTCCATCGCAATCTGGCTTCCTAACTATCTCTATGCCATAATTGCGGCCGTACTGTACATAAAAGCACCTAAATAATGAAGGTAAGGATTGTAAACCATTCTCCTTTTCCCACCCCTGCATATGCCACTGAGCAGTCTGCAGGCGTGGATCTCAAGGCCAATATTCAGGAGCCTGTAGAGCTTGGCTCCCTTGAGCGCAAACTCATTCCCACTGGCCTGTACATTGCCCTTCCAAAGGGCTACGAGGCCCAGGTCCGTCCCCGCAGCGGCCTTGCCCTCAAGCATGGAATCTCCGTCCTGAACACCCCCGGAACCATCGACGCAGACTACCGCGGGGAGATTGGCGTGATCCTGGTGAACCTTTCCAAGGAGCCGTTCGTGATAAACCCCGGAGAGCGCATAGCCCAGATGGTTATTGCCAAGCATGAGACCGTAGAATGGGAAGAAGTTGAATCCCTGGACGTTACCGCCCGTGGTGCAGGCGGCTTTGGAAGTACCGGAAAATGAAAGACTTATACAAGATATTCCAGCAGTGCGGCAGCGTCTGCACTGATACCCGTGCGCTGAAGCCGGGCCAGTTATTCGTAGCCCTCAAGGGGGAGAACTTCGACGGCAACGCCTTCGTGGAAAAGGCCCTGGAGGCCGGCGCCGCGTATGCCGTAGTCAGCATCCCTTTTGCCGATGACAGGGTAATCACCGTCCCGGACACCCTGGAGGCCCTTCAGCAGCTGGCCGCTTACCACAGGCAGCAGTTCGATATTCCCGTAATCGGCCTCACCGGCACCAACGGAAAAACCACCACCAAGGAGCTCATCAAGGCCGTCCTGAGTGCCAAATACAAGGTAACGGCCACGGAGGGTAACCTCAATAATGATATAGGCGTGCCCCTGAGCGTGCTCAAGATAAATGCCGATACTCAGATAGCCATAATAGAGATGGGCGCCAGTCATCCGGAGGACCTCAAGCCGCTCCTGGCGGTTGCCCAGCCCACTCATGGCCTCATCACCAACGTGGGCAAGGCCCACCTGTTGGGCTTTGGCAGTTTCGAGGGCGTCAAGCACGCCAAAGGCCTGCTGTACGACTGGCTCAAGGCCCACGACGGCATAGCCTTCGCCAACGCGGACGACCCCGTCCTCCAGGAAATGCTCTGGGACCGCGAGATGTCCCGCATCCCGTACGGAATGGAGGGCGTGGAGCTGCTTCCCACATCGGCCTCACAGCCGTTTGTTCAGCTCCGTTTTGCCGATGGCTATACGCTCAAAACCCACCTTGTAGGTGCCTACAACGCTAATAACATGCTGGCGGCCCTCAAGATTGGCTGGTTCTTTGACGTCCCTGAAAAGGACGCCCGCGCGGCCGTTGAGGGATACGTTCCCTCAAACAACCGCTCCCAGCTGGAGAGGACCGCAAAGAACACCCTCATCGTGGATGCCTACAACGCCAATCCATCCTCGATGGCCGTGGCGCTGGACAACCTTGCCTTGTGCGAAGGCCGCAAGGCCGCCCTCCTTGGCGACATGCGCGAGCTCGGTGCTGAGTCCGCCGCAGAACATTCAAGGATTGCCGCCACCCTGGACCGCTTTGACATCGTCTACCTGGTAGGGGAGGAGTTCACCAAAGCCGCCTCCGGCCGCTACCAGTGCTTCGCCACCTCCCAGGAGCTTGCATCGTGGCTCAAGGACAACCCCATAGAGGGCTGCACCGTGCTTGTAAAAGGTTCAAGGGGTATTAAAATGGAAAACGTCCTTCCAGTCCTGTAGTTTCTGCCACCCGTTACGCAAAAATGGCCTTAAACGCGTAATGCCTGGCACACTTTGGCAATTGCTGTTCCCACTGCAAGGCCAAAGATGGCTCCCACCACAATATCACCCACATAGTGAGCCGCCA